>NZ_JBVIKC010000015.1:0-194092 GCF_055581065.1 Streptomyces sp. NPDC031479 | reverse complement strand
TCGACGGCGGAGAACTGGCCGGTGACACCGATGGTGGCGCGGACGGCCTGGGGGTCGGTGGTCAGGTCGTGGCCCCCGACGCGGGCCTGCCCGGCATCGGCGGTGATGAGCGTGGAGAGGATCTTCACGGCGGTGGTCTTGCCCGCGCCGTTCGGCCCGAGCAGGGCGAAGACGGTCCCTTCGGCGACGGCCAGGTCGACTCCGTCGAGGACGGTCTTGTCGCCGTAGGACTTGCGCAGCCCGTTCGCCGCGATGGCCAGGTCGGTCATGAGAGCTGTTCCCTTCGGGGGCTGCGGATCAGAGGCTGCGGGCGGTGATGTCGCCGTAGGAGGTGGTGGCGTGGATGTCGAGGACGGCGTGGGCGCCGTCGGCGTTGCTGAGGGTGTTGTGGACGCGGCCGTAGGCGGTGCCGGCGTCGAGGGTGGCGGAGGTCCCGCGGGCGGCGCCGATCGCGATCTCGCCGTGCTCGGTGCGCAGTTCGACGGTGCCGCGGCGGGCCTCGGTGATGCGGAGGTCGCCCTGGCGGGTGCTGATCCGGGCGGGGCCGGTGAGGCGGCCGACGGTGATGTCGCCGGCCTGGACGGTGAGGCGGGTGCTCGCGCTCTCGTCGAG
Organism: Streptomyces sp. NPDC031479; assembly: GCF_055581065.1. NCBI lineage: Bacteria > Bacillati > Actinomycetota > Actinomycetes > Kitasatosporales > Streptomycetaceae > Streptomyces > Streptomyces sp. NPDC031479. The sequence goes on along the minus strand of NZ_JBVIKC010000015.1, from coordinate 193,480 downwards.
CTTGACGGTGGCCTGGGCTCCTTCGAAGGTCACGTCGCCGAGGCGTCCGACGCCGCGGAGTTCGGCGGCGGCGGCCTTCGCCTCGACGTGGGAGCCGGCGGGCAGCTGGATGGTCAGCTCGACGGATCCGGAGTTGCCGAGCAGCCGGTTCTTGGCCGGTGCGGCGGCGACGTGCAGGACTCCGTCGCGGAACTCCACGGTGATCTGCTCGGCGGCCTTGACGTCGCGGCTCTTGGTGGCGTTCGCGGGCCGGACCTCGACGGTGGTGTCGCTCCGGTCGGCGGCGATGAGCCGGATCTGTCCCGCGGGGATGTCGAGGACGGCGGCGACCGGGGCGGGGGTGGCGAACTTCTGCATGATGCTTTCCTTCGGCTCGTTTTTTCCGATGACCGAAAGCTACGTTGCGTTCATGGATCGAGCAACAGGCTCGTTGCATAGAATCAGCATTCATGCAGGTGAAGGGCGGTAAATCGTTGCAACGGCCTTGAATCTAATGCAACATCAAGCCACCAGCTCGTTGCAATGGATTGACCGCGAACGCTATTCTGGGCGCGGCTGGAAAGATCGTTCCGCCTGTCGCCGCATGATCGGCTCCTCGGTGAACCTCGACACCCGCATCCGGGACGTGGTCGGCGTCCTCGCCGAGCAGCAGGTCACCGACGCCTGCCGTTCCGGGGCCGGGCCAGGCCGGGCGGCGCCCGCCCCGGCCCACCCCGGCCCCGGCCCGCCCCGGCCCCGGAACGCCGGGGGCGCCCGGCTCAGGCCGTGGTGCGGCTCACCGGGATCCACAGCTGCGCGTCGGACCAGGTCGGGTCGTCCTGCGACGGCCGGGTGCGCAGGATCTCCGGCCCCGGGCGGTACTCGTACGGGTTGGACGGGATCCACTGGGCGGCCACGTCACCCCACATCTGCTGCAGCGCCTGCGGGAACGGCCCGGAGTTCTCGAACACGGCCCAGGTGCCCGCCGGGCACTCCAGTACGTCGAGGTCCTCGGGCAACTCGGCGGCGGTGGACACCACCGCGTGGTAGTAGTCGAGTTCGCTCCCCTCCTCGAAGCCGTCCGACAGCCGCACGGTCGCCGACACCACGCCCTCCGGGTCCTGGTCCGAGAGGCCGGCGATCCGCAGCATCGCCTCCGGCGGGATGCTCTGGATGTGCTCGGCGATGTGCGGGTTGACCCCCTGGTAGATCAGCGGGACGCGGGCCTTCTTGCCCACGACCCGGAACGCTTCCTTCTCCACGATCCGGTACCGCATGGTGCTGTTCCCTTCGACGGTGAGGCGGAAGGACAGCCGGGGCTGCGCGTTCAGAGCCGCTCCGGTACGCCTGGCTTCGCCGGGACCGACGCCGTGCACGGCACGGAACGCCCGGGCGAAGGCCTCCCCCGAGGTGTAGCCGTAGCGGATCGCGATCTCCAGCAAGGTCGGTTCCCCGGCCAGCACTTCGGCCGCCGCGACGGTGAGCCGGCGGCGTCGGACGTACTCCGACAGCGGCATCCCCGCCAGCGACGAGAACAGCCGCCGGAAGTGGTACTCCGACGTGACCGTGATCCGGGCGAGCGCGGACACGTCGACCTGCCGGTCGAGGTGACCCTCGATGTGCTCCATGGCCTGGTTCAGCCGATCCAGCAACCCCGGCCTCCTTCCCTTTCGCCCACCACGCTAGGAAGGAACAACCCTGCCGCACCCGACATCCTGTGCCCGCTCCGGTCGGGTGCGGACGGCCCGCGACGCCGGCGGCGCTCGTGACCGGCACCCCCGGGCCGCGCGGCCGACCCGTCGCGGGGCCGTCGTCCCCCGCCACCGGCTCCGGCTCCCCCGGCCCGCTCGCCGGGGGAAGCCGTGGAGTGACGGAGCTCAGGGGGCGGCGGCCGTGACGGACTCCAGGAACGGTTCCAGGGCGGCCCGCCAGGCGGCCGGCTGGTCGTAGTGGAGGTAGTGGCCGGCGTCGGGGATCTCGGCGTACCGGCCGGCCGGGAGGACGCGGACCATCTCCTGGGCCTCCGCACGGCCCAGCTCGCCGTCGAGACCGCGGACGACCAGGGTGGGGCAGCCGACCTGGGCCAGCTCCTCCCAGTGGGCGTCGTGGACCCAGGTCGCGCGGGCCGTCAGCATCTGGTGGCGGGAGAACAGCGGGCGCCAGCCGTCCGGGGCGCGGTGCATGACCTCGGCGAAGAAGGCGCCGCGGCCGGGGTCGGGGCGCTCCACCCGGGGATCGTCCTCGCCGAACCAGCGGCGGGCGGCGTCCTGGGTGGGGAAGGGCAGCGGCCAGCGCCGGAACCATTCCTCCCACTCCTGCTGCGAGGCCTCGCCGAGCGCGGAGGCCCGCATGTCGCAGATGACCACGGCCTGGACGAGATCGGGGCGGCGGGCCGCGAGCTGCCAGGCGGTGAGGGCGCCCATGGAGTGGCCGATCACGACCGCGGGGGCGAGACCGAGCCGCTCGATGACGGCCTCGGCATCGGCCACGAAGGCCTCGCGGCCCAGGGCCCCGCGCAGATCGGTACCGGCGGGCGGCCGCTCGCTGTGGCCGTGCCCGCGCTGGTCCAGGGCCACGACCCGGCGGTCCTCGCCGAGCCAGCGCGCCGTGCCGGCCCAGTGCAGGGCGCGGCCCATCAGGCCGTGGAGTAACAGGACCGGCGGATGCCGGGGCTCCGCGGGCGGTTCGCGGAACTCCCAGGCGGCAAGGCGGACGCCGTCGGCCCCCGTCACATCGATGCGCTGTACCACCGCAGATGCACCCCCTTCGCTCCCGGCCAGACTATCGAACCCGTATTCGAAACCGGGTGTCTCGCCGACAACACCGCTCTTTCGAGTGACCTTGCTCAAGGATTGGCGGCCGCTGCCGATGGAGATCCTTTCCACAGGGAGGCGGGCCGCTCGGGGAAGACGGTCCGAAGGGGATGACCTTGAGAGCTCGGGGCTCCAGGTCAACCGGGGGAGGACGGGTCCCGGCGCCGTGAGGCGCCGGGACCCTTCACACGACCCCGCCCCGTACGGCGGACGTCAGCGCTTGGCGACGAAGACGTGCGAGGCGATGTCGGCGTCCAGCTCGGCGGCCTCGCCGCCGCTGCCGACCAGCACCCCGCCCGGGGACTCCGTCACGCTCACCACCGAGCCGGGCTGTACGCCCGCCCGGCGCAGCGTGTACATCAGCTGGGCGTCGGTCTGGATCGGCTCCCCGATCCGGCGGACGACGACCGTCTTGCCCTCGCTGCCCGGGGCCAGCTCCGACAGGCTGACCATGCCGTCCTCCAGGAACGGATCGGCCTCGGCCTTCTCCCCCAGCTCCTCCAGCCCCGGGATCGGGTTCCCGTACGGCGACTCGGTCGGGTGGCGCAGCAGTTCCAGCACCCGCCGCTCCACCGCCTCGCTCATCACGTGCTCCCAGCGGCAGGCCTCGGCGTGCACCTGCTCCCATTCCAGGCCGATGACGTCGACGAGCAGACACTCGGCGAGGCGGTGCTTGCGCATCACCCGCGTCGCCAGCTTGCGGCCCTCGTCCGTCAGCTCCAGGTGCCGGTCGCTGGCGACGGCCACCAGGCCGTCGCGCTCCATGCGCGCCACCGTCTGGCTCACCGTCGGGCCGCTCTGGTCCAGCCGCTCGGCGATCCGGGCGCGCATGGGGACCACACCTTCCTCTTCCAGCTCCAGGATGGTGCGGAGATACATCTCCGTGGTGTCGATCAGTCCGGACATTCGTGCCCCTCGGATTGCGTGCGCTGGCCCTGTCCCCAATTCTGACGCATCGGGCCGACAACCGTCCCGCGCCTAGCGTCAAGGCATGTACGGGACATCTCCCGGGAAGCCCTCCCGTACTCCCCTGGAACGGCGCACGCACGGGTACCGGGCCTTCGGTCCACGGATTGACGTCCGTATTGACAGGCCCTTGGTCCAGACCGCACGGTGAGCGGCGGACACCGACGACGCATCCACCGCACCCCACCCTGGAAGGGCCTTCGGCGTATGAGCGAGAGCAAGCTGGCCGGGCAGTTCTTCGACGCCGCCATCGGCCTGCTGGAGCGGGTCCGGGACGAGGAGGGGGCCCGGATCGCCGAGGCCGGGACCGTGATCGCGGAGGCCGTCGCGGGCGGGAAGCGGCTGTTCGCGTTCGGCGCCGGACACTCCTCGCTGCCCGCGCAGGACGTGGTCTACCGGGCGGGCGGCCTCGCCCTGATGAACTTCCTGGCCGTCCCCGGAACCAGCGGCGTCGACGTCATGCCCGCCACCCTGGGCAGCGCGCTGGAGCGGGTCGACGGCCTGGCCGGCGCGGTCCTGGACAGCAGCCCCGCCTCCGACGGCGACGTCCTCGTGATCATCTCCCTCTCGGGCCGCAACGCGCTGCCGGTCGAGATGGCCATGAACGCGCGGGCGATCGGCCTCACGGTCATCGGGGTGACCTCGGTGGCCTACGCGACGGGGACCAAGTCGCGGCACGTGTCGGGCACGTACCTCAAGGACCACTGCGACATCGTCCTCGACAGCAAGATCGCGGTCGGCGACGCCGAGCTGACGGCCGACGGCATCGACGCCCCCTTCGCCCCCGCTTCCACCGTGGTGACCAGCGCGATCATGCAGGCGGTCATGGCGGCGGCGGCCGGCGAGATCGCCGCGCGCGGCCTGGAGCCGCCGCTGCTGCGCTCGGGCAACGTGGACGGCGGCCACGAGTGGAACGGCCGCGTGATGCAGGAGTACGGCGACCGGATCTTCTTCCGCCACTGAGGGGCCGGCCGAGGGCGGGCGGGGGCGTCACCGACGCCACGGACTGGAACCCGTCCTGGGGCTGGGCCGCCGGGGCGATGGTCTCCGGCTTGGAGGACCTGCGGGCGTGGGTGCCCGCGCTGCTCGGCGGCCGGCTGCTGGGCCCGGCGACGCAGACGCAGCGGCTGCGCGTCCGGCCGACGGGCGTCCCCGACGTCTCGTACGGCCTGGGGATCGCCGAGTTCAACGGCTGGGTCGGACACAACGGCGAACTGCCCGGCTACGAGACGGTCGCCGTCGGACTCCCCGGGAACGGGGCCACGCTCGTGATCCTGGTCAACTCCGACATCGACCGCGGCGGCTCGCTCAGCGGCCAGGTCGCGCACGCCGTGACGAAGGTCGCCACCCCGGACCACGTCTGGGGCCCGCCCACCCCCGCCCCGACGGGCGCGAGCACCCCTTAGGGGGTGTGGGCCGCCGCCAGGTCGAGGTCGGCCGCGACGCGGGCCGCCACCTCCTCCGCGTACAGGGCGTCCGTACGGTCGAAGGCGGGGCGGGAGGGGCCCCGGAGGAAGGTGAGGGTGCCCAGGGTGCGGCCCCGGCTGCGCAGGACCGTGCACAGCGCGTGCGTCGCCCCGGCCGGCCACCGGCGGGTCCGGGCCCAGTTGCCGTCCGGGTCGGCGCCGGGGGCGGGGGCGCTGGCCCGGACCGGGCCGATCCGGTCCAGGGCCTGGAACGCCGGGTGCGCCGCCTCGTAGCGGACCGGGACCGCTCCCGGTCCGGGCAGCAGCAGGGCCAGCCCGGACGGGGACGCGCCCGACCGGACGAGCCGCCGCCGCTCGGACCCGTCCGCTTCCAGTACGTCGACCAGCGCGTGCTCCGCGAAGCCGGCCAGGGCGAAGTCCAGCCGGACGGCGGCCGCCTCCGCCGGGTCCTCGCACTCGCCGGCGGCCCGCCCGGCCCGGTGCAGCTGGTTGGCCCGGAAGCGCAGCTGCCCGGTGTCCAGCTCGGCCTGCCGGGCCTCGGTGACGTCCTGGAACAGCCAGCCGACCCCCAGCGGCACCGGCTCCTCCGCGAGCGGTGAGGCCAGCCGCAGGAACCCGCAGCGCCAGCAGCGCCGCCGTACGCCCTCCGGGGTCTTCACCGACACCCACAGCTCCAGCGGGGCCGGCGGCGCCCCCTCGGCCAGGACGTGCTGGAGCGCGCCCTCCAGCTCCTCGACGCCCTGCGCCAGCAGGTCCCCGAGCGGCCGGCCGAGCAGCGCGGTGCGCCCGGAACCGAAGGCGCGCGCGGCGTGCGTGTTGACCACCGCCGGGCGCAGGTCGACGTCGACGAGGACGACGCCCCAGGAGGCGTCGTCCATCAGCGCCTCGCTGAGGGCGATGGACCGTTCCAGGTCGATCTGGGCGTGCACCTCGCTGAAGGCGCAGTAGACGCCCGCCGGTTTCCCGTCGGCGCCCGGCACCCCGGCGGACTGGGTCCGTACGAGGATGCGCCCGCCGTCCTTGGTCAGCAGGGCGAACTCGTGGACCTGGCGGCCGGGCACGTGCTGGGCGGACATCAGCCGCTCCTGCACGTCGTCCGCGTCGGCGGCGCGCGCCGCCCAGCCGGCGAACCCCCGGCGGCCGACGGCCTCGGCGGCGGTCCAGCCGAGGATCCGCTCGGCCTCGCGGTTCCAGTGGGTGATCACTCCGTCGGTATCGAACGCGCACAAGGCGGCGTCCATCCCGTCGAGCAGCGCTGCGAGCAGATCGTCGGCTGTATCGGAGCGTCCGGAAGCACTCACCTGGCACCCCCTGCAGGTGTTCGCGTGTGCGGCACGTCAGATCATTGAACTGGAACGTGACCCACACCACACCCACTTCCCGGAATCATCCCGGAATGTCCGGTCGGGCGGCCCGGCCGCCCGACCGGGCCCGTCAGCCGCCCGTGACGACGAGGACCATCACGACGACGAAGGCCACGAAGAAGATCCCGCAGCCCCAGAACACCCCCGCCATCATCCGGCCCTCACGGACCACCTGCCGCTCCATGCGGGCCAGCGCCTGCGGATCGGAGGTCCAGTCCGCGCCGCGCAGCTCCTCCCAGGCGGCCCGCATCAGGCCGATCTCGCGCGCGACGTCGACGTGGTTGTCGTCCACGTACATGAGCTGGACGCGGCGGCCCGCGGAGTCGTAGACGTACGAGATCACGCCCGGCTGGTTCTTGTTCATGCCGGCGCTCGGATTGGGCAGGGCCCGGATCTCCTGGATCTCCTCCCAGGCCAGGCGGCGGCTCCCGGTGAAGCGGCGGACCCGGACGCCCTTGAGGTCGACGGAGGTCGCGCAGCGCTTCGAGGCCCACACCAGCCAGCCGAAGAGCACCAGGACCACCGCGATGAGCAGCAGTTTCACCCCTGCGGGCACGTCGTCCAGGTTGAGCACGGACAGGACGACGCCCGGCGTACCGATGCCGACCGCGACGTAGACGGCGGACATCTGCTGGGACCGGATCCGGTAGTCGCGCGGCAGCAGCTCGGCGCTCATGCACACCCCTCCCCCGATGGCGGAGAGCCAGTGTAGGGAGTAACCACCCCTGGAAACAGGGTGGTTGAGGGGGTCGATCGGGGTCCGATAAATAGGGTTGAGGACCTCCGGCAGGAGGCCTAGGCTCTGCCGTACACGAGAAGGGAGGTGGTTCCCGAAATGTACGGAAACCGGACGCGTGAGGTGGCTGCGGGCTAAGCGCCCGTCGTCGCACGCACCCAGTGCGGTGCCCGGCGGGATCGCCGAGCGCCAATCCCAAGCAGTCACCCGACCCGCGGGCTCGCCGGTACGTCCGGCCGGCTCCTCTCACTGCAGGAGAGGAACCCGAGCCCGCGGGTCGTCTGCGTTTTCCACGCCTTCCCCCGTCCCGGTGTCCCGTCCCGCCCGGGTGCGCCGCCTCAGGGGCAGAGGCGCTCCACGTGCCACTTCCCGCCCTCCAGGGCGTAGCGCAGGCGGTCGTGCAGCCGGTTCTCGTGGCCCTGCCAGAACTCCACCGCGTCGGGCTCCACCCGCAGCCCGCCCCACTCCGTCGGCACCGGGACCTGCTCGCCCTCCGGGTAGCGGGCCTCCAGCTCCGCGTAGCGGCGGTCCAGCTCCGCCCGCGAGCCGATCACCCGGGACTGCTCGCTCGCCCAGGCACCCAGCTGGGAGCCGTGCGGGCGGGAGCGGAAGTAGGCCGCCGTCTCGTCGCGGCCGACCCGGGAGGCGGTGCCGGTGACGACGACCTGGCGGGCGATCGGATGCCAGGGGAAGAGCAGCGAGACGTACGGGTTCGCCTCGATCTCGCGCCCCTTGCGGGAGCCGTAGTTCGTGAAGAACACGAAGCCCCGCTCGTCGAACTGCTTCAGCAGCACCGTGCGGGAGCTGGGGCGGCCCTCGGGCGTGGCCGTCGAGACGACCATCGCGTTGGGTTCGAAGACGTGCGCGTCCGCGGCCTGCTGGAACCAGCGAGCGAACTGCGCCATGGGCGTGTCGGCGAGGCTCCCCTCCTCGACGATCTCGGAGCGGTACTGCTTGCGCATGACGGCGGGGTCAAGGTCCTGATCGGTCACGCGGGCCATCCTGCCGCAGGACGGCACCCGGGGGTGTGCCGTATGTCACGCTTCCGAACCCCCGGAGGAACGGACAAAATCTTGGGGCCGGTCCGAGGGTCCCCGCACGGATGACCATCGGCCGTGCCGGGCATCAACGGGGATGACCGCGCCGGACCGCGAATCACGCCGGGAACCGCGCGTGTTCGCACTATCTGAGGAGCCGCCTGATGTCCGATTTCGTACCCGGACTCGAAGGGGTCGTCGCGTTCGAGACGGAGATCGCCGAGCCCGACAAGGAAGGCGGATCGCTCCGCTACCGGGGGGTGGACATCGAAGACCTGGTCGGCCACGTCTCCTTCGGGAACGTGTGGGGCCTGCTGGTCGACGGTGCGTTCAACCCCGGCCTGCCGGCCGCCGAGCCCTTCCCCATCCCGGTGCACTCGGGCGACATCCGGGTGGACGTGCAGTCCGCGCTGGCCATGCTCGCGCCGGTCTGGGGGCTGAAACCGCTGCTGGACATCGACGAGCAGACCGCGCGCGACGACCTGGCGCGGGCCGCCGTCATGGCGCTGTCCTACGTCGCCCAGTCCGCCCGCGGCCAGGGCCTGCCGATGGTGCCGCAGCGCGAGATCGACAAGGCCGAGTCCGTCGTCGAGCGGTTCATGATCCGCTGGCGGGGCGAGCCCGACCCCAAGCACGTCAAGGCCGTCGACGCCTACTGGACCTCGGCCGCCGAGCACGGCATGAACGCCTCCACCTTCACCGCACGGGTGATCGCCTCGACCGGCGCCGACGTCGCCGCGGCGCTGTCCGGCGCCGTGGGCGCGATGTCCGGGCCGCTGCACGGCGGGGCGCCCTCGCGCGTCCTCGGCATGATCGAGGAGATCGAGCGCACCGGCGACGCCGTGGCCTACGTGAAGAAGGCCCTGGACAAGGGCGAGCGGCTGATGGGCTTCGGCCACCGCGTCTACCGCGCCGAGGACCCCCGCGCCCGCGTGCTGCGGCGCACCGCCAAGGAGCTGGACGCCCCGCGCTACGAGGTCGCCGCCGCCCTGGAGAAGGCCGCCCTGGAGGAACTGCACGCCCGCCGCCCCGACCGGGTGCTGGCGACCAACGTGGAGTTCTGGGCCGCGATCATGCTGGACTTCGCGGAGGTCCCGGCGCACATGTTCACCTCCATGTTCAGCTGCGCCCGTACCGCCGGCTGGTCGGCGCACATCCTGGAGCAGAAGCGCACCGGGCGGCTGGTGCGGCCGTCGGCCCGCTACGTCGGGCCGGGGCGCCGCAACCCCGCCGACATCGAGGGCTACTCGGACATCGCCGAGACCGCCTGATCCGGTCGCACCCGGGTCACCGGGACCGCCCGATCCGGTCGTACCGGTTCGCGGAGGGCGCCGCACCCAGGTCGGGGTGCGGCGCCCTCGTGCGTCACGTGAGCGCGTCCTCGATGATCCGGGACCACTGGGCCACCACCCGGGCCCGGCGGGCCGTGTCGTCGGTGAGGACGTTGGCCAGGCCGAGGCCCCGGGCCATGTCCAGGAGGCCCTGCACGGTCTCCCGTACGCCGGGCACCGACTCGTCCGCGCCCAGCAGCTCCACCGCGATCCGGTGCGTCTCACGGCCCACGCGGGCCTCCAGCTCGGTGACCCGGGGGCGCAGCTGCTCCTCGTTGGAGGCCGCGACCCACAGCTGGAGCGCGGCCCGGAAGAGCGCGCCCGTGTACAGGTCGACCAGGGCCTCGACGACCGCATGACGCGGGGCCGGGGCCGAGTGGAAGAGCTCGCGCAGGGCGGTGGAGCGCTCCTCGGAGACGTACTCCACGGCCGCCGTGAAGAGGACCTCGCGGGTCGGGAAGTGGTGCTGGGCCGCGCCGCGCGAGACACCGGCGCGTTCGGCGACCACACCGACCGTGGAGCCCGCCCAGCCGTGCTCCGCGAGGCAGGAGACCGCCGCCTCCAGGAGGTGGCGGCGGGTGACCCTGCTGCGGGCCTGCTTGGGTTCCTGGCGGACGGGCCGGGGGGCTTCGGGGGTGCCGGGGGTGCCGCCCTGAGGGGTGTCGGTCATCGTGCCCATGACGGGTCCCGGCGCTCGAAGCGGGCGGTGATGCCCTCGCGGGCCTCCGCGGAGGCGAAGAGGCGTGCGGAGAGGTCCGTCAGGCGTGCGCCGTCCCGCTCCAGGGTCTCCCGCAGCCCGGCGGTGACCAGGGCCTTGGTCTCGGCCAGGGCCTGCGGGGAGGCCTTGCGCAGGCCGTCCAGGACGGGGCGCAGCGCCGTGTCCACGTCGTCCGGGGTGTGGAGCGTGAGCAGGCCGATGCGGGCCGCCTCGGCGGCGTCGAAGGGCTCGGCGGTCAGGAAGTAGCGGGACGCGGCGCGGGGGTCGAGCCGGGGCAGCAGGGACATCGAGATCACGGCGGGGGCCAGGCCGAGGTGGGTCTCGGTGAAGGCGTACGAGGATTCCGGGCCGGCGGCGGCGATGTCGCAGGCGCCGAGCAGGCCGAGGCCGCCGGCGCGGACGTGGCCGGTGACGCGGGCGACGACGGGCTTGGGCAGCTCGGCGAGTTCGCGGAGCAGGGCGAGGAAGTCGGCGGGGTCGCAGGGGGACTTGAGGTCGGCGCCCGCGCAGAAGGTGGTGCCGGTGTGGGTCAGGACGACCGCGCGGGTGCCGGGGTCGGCCGCGGCGGTGGCGAGGGCCGCGCGGAGGGCGGCGACCAGGTCCGTGGAGAGGGCGTTGCGGTTGGCCGGGGAGTCGAGGGTGAGCGTGGTGATGCCGGTCGCCTCGGCGGCGTGCACGAGTGGGGCCATGTCTCCTCCGGAGGGGTCTGCGGGTGCCCTGGCCGGGCGGGGATGTGGGCGAGTCGGGGGCTGGGGCTGGGCGGGGTCGGGGCTGGGCGGGGTCGGGGGGCCGGGGTCGGGGCGGGGTCGGGGGGCCGGGGTCGGGGCGGGGTCGGGGGGCCGGGGTCGGGGCGGGGTCGGGGGGCCGGGGTCGGGGCGGGTGCCGTCCGGGACTGCATGATTTATGGCGCCCTCTCCGCGTCCGAGTGTGCGGGCGGCACCGCGCGCCAACAAATCACGTTTTACGTCCCGGACAACACCCCGCCCCGTCCCCGCCCCCGGCCTGCGTGACCCCGGCCTGGACACAACGACCCCGGCTCGGCCAGAACAACGCCGGCCCGGTCAATACGGCTCCGGCCCGCCCTGGTGAGAACGACTCCGGCTCGGCCAGGTTGTCCCCTGCCCGGTCATGTCGGGCCCGCCCCGGGCAGGGCCGCGGCTCGTTCGGGTTGGTGGAGCGGTCAGTAGGACTTGGGGAGGCCCAGGGTCTGGTGGGAGACGAAGTTGAGGATCATTTCCCGGCTGACCGGGGCGATGCGGGAGACGCGGGACGCGGTGATGAGGGAGGCCAGGCCGTACTCGCGGGTGAGGCCGTTGCCGCCCAGGGTGTGGACGGACTGGTCGACCGCCTTGACGCAGGCTTCGGCGGCGGCGTATTTGGCCATGTTCGCGGCCTCGCCCGCGCCCAGGTCGTCGCCCGCGTCGTAGAGGTGGGCGGCCTTCTGCATCATCAGGCGGGCCAGTTCCAGGTCGATGTGGGCGGCCGCCAGGGGGTGGGCGATGGCCTGGTGGGCGCCGATGGGCTGCTTCCAGACCTGGCGGGTGCGGGCGTAGTCCACCGCTTTGGAGAGGGCGTGGCGGCCCATCCCGATGGCGAAGGCGGCCGTCATGATCCGCTCGGGGTTGAGGCCCGCGAAGAGTTGCAGGAGGCCCGCGTCCTCGTCGCCGACCAGGGCGTCCGCCGGCAGGCGGACTTCGTCCAGGGTGAGCTCGAACTGCTTTTCCGCCGCCTGGAGTTCCATGTCGATGACCGAGCGGCCGAAGCCGGGCGCGTCGCGGGGGACGATGAAGAGGCAGGGTTTGAGGCTGCCGGTGCGGGAGTCCTCGGTGCGGCCCACGATCAGCGTGGCGTCGGCTATGTCCACGCCGGAGATGAAGACCTTGCGGCCGGTGAGGATCCACTCGTCGCCGTCGCGGCGGGCCGTGGTGGTGATGCGGTGGGAGTTGGAGCCGGCGTCGGGTTCGGTGATGCCGAAGGCCATGGTGCGGGTGCCGTCGGCGAGGCCGGGGAGCCAGGCCCGCTTCTGGGCGTCGGTGCCGAAGCGGGCGATGACCGTGCCGCAGATGGCGGGTGAGACGACCATCATGAGGAGGGGGCAGCCCGCGGCGCCGAGTTCTTCGAGGACGAGGGAGAGTTCGACGATGCCGCCGCCCCCGCCGCCGTACTCCTCGGGGATGCTGACGCCGAGGTAACCGAGCCGGGCGGCGTCCGCCCACAGCTCGTCGGGGTGGCCGCCCTCACGGGCGATACGGGCGAGGTACTCCCGGCCGTACTTCTGGCCGAGGGCGGCCACCGCCGCGCGCAGGGCCTTGTGTTCCTTGGATTCGAGGGTGGAGCTCATCGTGGCGTTTCCTCCTGGACTACGGCGAGCAGGGCGCCGAACTCGACCTGTTGGCCGGTGGCGGCGTGGAGCGCGGTGAGCGTGCCGGAGGCCGGAGCGAGGATGCGGTGCTCCATCTTCATGGCCTCCAGCCAGAGCAGGGGCTGCCCGGCGGTGACGGCGGTGCCGGGGGCGAGGCCCTCGGCGACGCGGACGACGGTGCCGGGCATGGGCGCGAGCAGGGAGCCCGGTTCGGTGCGGTCCTGGGGATCGGGGAACCGGGGGACGGGGACGAGGGCGTGGGCGCCGAGGGCAGAGTCGACGTAGACCGTGTTCGATTTACGTTTCACGTGGAACACGCGGCGCACGCCGTCGACTTCGAGGGTGACGCGCGTGGGCGTGGTGGCCAGGACGCGGACGCCGGGGTGGTTCACGGGGTGGTACTGGACCTCGTGCTCCATGCCCTCCGAGGTGTAGCGGCGGGCGTGGGGCCGGGAGCGGAGGTTGCGCCAGCCGCCCAGGCGGGAGGCCAGGGGGGCGTCAGCCTCCGGGGCCGCGTCGGCCAGGGCTGCGGCGAGGGCGGCCAGGGTGGCGTCGGGGGCCTTCTCGGTGAGGGCGGCGAGGTGGCGGTCGTAGAAGCCGGTGTCGATCCGGCCGGAGGTGAACTCCGGGTGGCGCAGGGACCCGACGAGCAGTTCGCGGTTGGTGGTCAGGCCGTGGATGCGGGCCCCTGCCAGGGCGTGGGCGAGGATCCGGACCGCCTCGGCGCGGGTCGGCGCGTGCGCGACGACCTTGGCCAGCATCGGGTCGTAGTGGACGCCGACCGGGTCGCCCGCGGTGAAGCCGGTGTCGACACGGACCCCGGCGGGGAAGTCGAGGGTGTGCAGGACCCCGGTCTGCGGGCGCCAGTCCCGAGCCGGGTCCTCGGCGTAGAGGCGGGCCTCCACGGCGTGGCCGGAGGGCTCCGGGGGCGTCACGGGCAGGGCCGTTCCCTCGGCGACGCGCAGTTGGAGGGCGACGAGGTCGAGACCGAAGACGGCTTCGGTGACCGGGTGTTCGACCTGGAGGCGGGTGTTCATCTCCAGGAAGTACGGGCGGCCGTCCTCGGTGACGAGGAACTCGACGGTGCCGGCTCCCCGGTAGGAGACGGCGCGGGCGGCGGCGACGGCCGCGGTGTGCAGGGCCTCGCGCAGGGCGGCGGGCAGGCCGGGGGCGGGGGCCTCCTCGATGACCTTCTGGTGGCGGCGCTGGAGGGAGCAGTCGCGGGTGCCGAGTGCCCAGACGGTCCCGTGGGCGTCGGCGAGGACCTGTACCTCGACGTGGCGGCCGCGTTCCACGTAGGGCTCGGCGAAGACCTCGCCGTCGCCGAAGGCCGACAGGGCCTCGGCGGACGCGGCGTCGAGGGATTCCTTGAGGGAGTCCAGGTCGCGTACGACGCGCATGCCGCGGCCTCCGCCGCCCGCCGCGGCCTTGAGGAGCAGGGGGAGGTCCGCGACGGTGGCGCCGACCGGGTCGACGGGGTCGAGGAGGGGGACTCCGGCGGCGCGCATCAGCTCCTTGGCCCGGGTCTTGGAGGCCATGGCCTCGATGGCCTCCGGCGGCGGACCGATCCAGGTCAGGCCGGCCGCGCGGACCTGCCGGGCGAAGCCGGCGTTCTCGGAGAGGAAGCCGTAGCCGGGGTGGACGGCGTCGGCGCCCGCGGCGAGGGCGGCCTCGATGATCAGGTCGGCGCGCAGGTAGGTGTCGGCGGGGGCGGCGCCGGGCAGGCGGACGGCCGTGTCGGCGTCGCGGACGTGCAGGGCGTCCGCGTCGGGGTCGGAGTGGACGGCGACGGTGGCCAGGCCCAGGGTGCGGGCCGTACGGAAGATCCGGACGGCGATCTCGCCCCGGTTGGCGACGAGGAGGGAGGTGATGGTCATCTGCGGGCTCACATCCGGAAGACGCCGAAGCCGCCACGGACGCCCTCGACGGGGGCGTTGTGGACGGCCGAGAGGCACAGGCCGAGGACGGTGCGGGTGTCGCGCGGGTCGATGACCCCGTCGTCGTACAGCCGCCCGGAGAGGAAGAGGGGGAGGGACTCGGATTCGATCTGGGCCTCGACGAAGGCGCGCATCCCGGCGTCCTGTTCCTCGTCGTAGGGGAGCCCCTTGGCCGCGGCGGACTGCCGGGACACGATCGAGAGCACGCCGGCGAGCTGGGCGGGGCCCATGACGGCCGACTTGGCGCTGGGCCAGGCGAAGAGGAAGCGGGGCTCGTAGGCGCGTCCGCACATGCCGTAGTGGCCGGCGCCGTAACTGGCGCCGATGAGGACGGACAGGTGCGGGACGCGGGAGTTGGAGACCGCGTTGATCATCATCGAGCCGTGTTTGACGATGCCGCCCTGCTCGTACTCCTTGCCGACCATGTAGCCGGTGGTGTTGTGGAGGAAGAGCAGCGGGATGTCGCGCTGGTTGGCGAGCTGGATGAACTGGGCGGCCTTCTGCGACTCGGCGCTGAACAGCACCCCCTGGGCGTTGGCGAGGATGCCGACCGGGTAGCCGTGCAGGGTGGCCCAGCCGGTGACCAGACTGGTGCCGTACAGGGGCTTGAACTCGTCGAAGTCGGAGGCGTCGACGATGCGCGCGATGACCTCGCGGGGGTCGAAGGGGGTCTTCAGGTCCGGCGGGACGATGCCCAGCAGCTCCTCCGGGTCGTGGAGGGGTTCGGCGGCCCGCGGCGGATCGGCGTACGGCTTGCGGTGGTTGAGGCGGGCCACGATGCGGCGGGCCTGGCGGATGGCGTCGTACTCGTCGAGGGCGTAGTGGTCGGCGAGGCCGGAGACGCGGGCGTGCATGTCGGCGCCGCCGAGGGACTCGTCGTCGCTCTCCTCGCCGGTGGCCATCTTGACCAGCGGCGGGCCGCCGAGGAACACCTTCGAACGGTCCTTGATCATGACGGTGTGGTCCGACATGCCGGGGATGTAGGCGCCGCCGGCGGTGGAGTTGCCGAAGACGACCGCGACGGTCGGGACGCCCTCCGCGGAGAGCCTGGTCAGGTCGCGGAAGACGGCCCCGCCCGGGATGAAGATCTCCTTCTGCGAGGGCAGGTCGGCGCCGCCGGACTCCACGAGGCTGATGCAGGGCAGCCGGTTGAGGCGGGCGATCTCGTTGGCGCGCAGGGCCTTCTTGAGGGTCCACGGGTTGCTGGCGCCGCCGCGCACGGTCGGGTCGTTGGCGGTGATCAGGCACTCGACGCCCTCGACGGTGCCGATGCCGGTGACCATCGAGGCGCCGACCGGGTAGTCGCTGCCCCAGCCCGCGAGCGGGGACAGCTCCAGGAAGGGGGTGTCGGGGTCGAGGAGCAGTTCGACGCGCTCGCGGGCCAGGAGCTTGCCGCGGTCGCGGTGGCGGGCGGTGTACTTCTCGCCGCCGCCGGCCAGGGCCTTGGCGTGTTCGGCGTCGAGTGCGGCGAGCCGTTCCAGGGCCTCGGTACGGGCCAGGGCGTGCTCGGGGGAGCGGGGGTCGACGGTGGTGCCGAGACGGGTCATGGGCGGGTCCCCTCCGGGGCGGGCGGCGGCAGGAGGTGCGTCGGGATGTCCAGGTGGCGGGCCCGCAGCCACTCCCCGAGGGCCTTGGCCTGGGGGTCGAAGCGGTGCCCGGAGGCGACCCCGGCGCCGAGGAGGCCGGGGACGGTGAAGTTGAGGGCGCGGAGGTTCGGCAGCTCGTGCCGGGTGACGGGGAGGGCGGCGGTCTCGGGGAGCAGGGTCTGGAGCAGCTCGGTGGTGAGGGTGTCCCGCAGCCACTCCCAGGCGGCGTCGCCGCCGACCCAGACGCCGATGTTGGCGTCGCCGCCCTTGTCGCCGCTGCGGGCTCCGGCCAGTGCCCCCAGAGGGGCGCGGGTGGTGGGGGCGGCGGGCCCTGCCGGTGGCCCTGCGGGCCCTGCCGGGGCGGTCGGCCCTGCGGCGCTCTCCCCCGCCCCGCCCCTTCCCGGAACCGGGGGCCGCGCCCCCGGGCCCCCGTCCCGGGGCTCCGCCCCGGACCCGTCGGGGGCTCCGCCCCCGGACCCCCGCGCCTCAAACGCCGGCGGGGCCGGAAGGGCCTCGCACGGCGGCAGGACCGGAAGGGCCTCGCACGCCGGCGGGGCCGGAAGGGGTACCCGGGTGGCGTCGGGGAGGACCGCGGTGTGCGGTACCCGGGCGGCGGGGACCGCCCCCGAGGTGAACACCCCGTACGGCTGGGCCGGTCCCGGCGGGGCCGTGACGTGGAAGCCGGGGTAGCTGCCGAGGGCCAGTTCGACCGCCGACGAGGTCAGGGCGCGCCCGACCCGGTCGGGGGACGGGTCGCGGACCACCAGCCGCAGCAGGGCGCTGGCGGTCTCCTCGGTGGCGGCGTCCTCGTGGTCGGTCCGGGCCAGGGTCCAGTCGGCGGACTCCACCCCGGCCAGCGGGCCGGCCAGCTGCTCGGTCACCAGGGCGGCCTTGGCCTCGACGTCGAGGCCGGTCAGGACGAAGACGACCTCGTTGCGCCAGCCGCCGATGCGGGTGACGCCCACCTTGAGGGTCGGCGGCGGGGGCTCTCCGAGGACGCCGCTGATCCGGACCCGGTCCGCGCCGTCGGAGTGGAGGCGGACGGTGTCCAGGCGGGCGGTGACGTCGGGGCCGAGGTAGCGGGGGCCCTGGGTCTCGTAGAGGAGCTGGGCGGTGACGGTCCCGGGGGTGACGGCCCCGCCGGTGCCGGGGTGCTTGGTGATGACGGCCGAGCCGTCCTCGGAGACCTCCGCGAGCGGGAAGCCGGGGCGGCGCACGTCGTGGGCGGTGAAGAAGGAGTAGTTGCCGCCGGTGGCCTGGGTGCCGCACTCCAGGACGTGCCCGGCGACCACCGCCCCGGCCAGCCGGTCGTACGCGTCCGGCGCCCAGTCGAACCACCAGGCGGCGGGCCCGCTGACCAGGGCCGCGTCGGTGACCCGGCCCGTGACCACCACGTCCGCGCCCGCCCGCAGGCAGGCGGTGATCCCGGCGCCGCCGAGGTAGGCGTTGGCGGTGAGCGCGCCCTCCTCGTAGGGCATGAGGTCGTCGCCCTCGACGTGGGCCACGGCGACGGGGACGCCCGCCTTGGCCGCCAGTTCCCGTACGGCGTCGGCGAGGGCGGCCGGGTGGAGTCCGCCGGCGTTCGTGACGATCCGTACGCCCTTCTCGTGCGCGAGGCCCAGGCAGTCCTCCAGCTGCCGCAGGAAGGTCTTGGCGTAGCCGCGGCCGGGGTCCTTGAGGCGGTCGCGGCCGAGGATCAGCATGGTGAGCTCCGCCAGGTAGTCCCCGGTCAGGACGTCCAGCGGGCCGCCGGTCAGCATCTCGCGCAGGGCGCCGAGCCGGTCCCCGTAGAAGCCGGAGGCGTTGCCGATGCGCAGCGGGCGGCGGTTCACCGGTCTTCCCGCGGGGCGCGGCCGGAGCCGGCGGGGCCGGCGAAGGCCTGGGCGATGTCGAGCCAGCGGTCGGCGTCGGGGCCGGTGGCGGTGAGGGCGAGGTCGGCGCGGTGGGCGCGCTGGGTGACCAGAAGGCAGAAGTCCAGGGCGGGGCCGGTGACGCGCTGCGGGGCGTCGGCGGGTCCGTACGCCCACACCTCGCGGCCGGCCGGGGCGGTGAGTTCCACCCGGACCTCCGCTTCGGGCACGGGCAGTCCGCGCACGGCGTAGGCGTAGGCGCGGGCCCGTACGCCGATCCGGGCGACGTGCCGCAGCCGGGCACCGGGAGTGCGGCGGACCCCGAGGGCGTCGGCGACGTCCTGGCCGTGCGCCCAGGTCTCCATCAGGCGGGCGCTGGCCATGGAGGCGGCCTTCATCGGGGGCCCGTACCAGGGGAAGCGGGCGTCGGGCGAGGCGGCGGTGAGGGCCGCGTCGAGCGCGCGGCGGCCCTCGCGCCAGCGGGCGAGGAGGTCGGCGGGGGCCAGCCGGGCCCCTTCCTCGGCGCCCTCGTCGACGAAGGAGTCGGGGGCCTTCAGGGCCTCTTCGACCCTGAGCGCGAAGGCGTCGGGGTCGGTGAGGGCGAGCAGCGCGGCCTGGTCGGTCCAGTGCAGGTGGGCGATCTGGTGGGCGATGGTCCAGCCGCTCGCGGGGGTGGGAGCGGCCCAGCCGGACGCGGGCAACTCCCCCACGAGGGCGTCTAGTTCCCCGCTCTCCTCCCGTAGATCGGTGAAGACGGCGACGGCGGACGGATCGGGCACGGTGTGCTCCCCTCTCGGCGTGAGGGGAAGCCTGGCAGCCTCCGTTTAAACAATCAAGCATGCTTGCATGATTTTTGCAGCGCCCGTCCGGTTCCCGCCACCACCCCCAAACCCGTTCGGGTGAGACCGAGTTGGCGCATTGACCGCGCCACCCGCCCGCTCCCCCGGCCGCCCCCGCACCCGGCCGGGGAGGCTTTCGGCCGTCCGCCGGGAAGCCCCCGGACAGCGCCGTCCGGCGCGCCGATACTGAAGGTTCCGCCGCCCGCTCGCGCAGCCGCATCCGAACACGTCCACGCCCATCGACGAAGAGGATGAACGCCTTGAACCCGGCATCCCTACCGCTGAACCCAGCATCCCTGCCGCTCCATCCCGAACTCGACGTGACGGCCCTCGGCGCCTTCGCCGCCGCCCTGGAGAGCGGCGATCCCGCCGGGCTGCCGCCCGCCCGCGCCGCCGAGGTGGCGGCCGTCCGGGCCGTCGCCGTCTTCAGCCGGGGCAAGGTGGCCGGCGCGGGCGGGGACCTGCTCGACGCCGCGCTCTGGCGGCACACCGGACCCGGGCCGCGTCCGGTGGTGGTGGTACCCGCCTCGTGGACGGACCAGGGCTGGGTCACGTACGCCGTGCAGGCGAGCCTCTTCGCGGCGCGCGGCTACGACGTCCTCGCCTACAGCGCCCGCGGGTTCGCCGCCTCGGAGGGCCACGTGGACGCCGCCGGGCCGCTCGACGTCGCCGACGCCGGGCACGCCCTGGACCACCTGCTGGAGCGCACGGCCGGGCCGGTCACCCGGATCGGCTTCCTGGGCCACTCCTACGGCTCGGGCATCGCCCTGCTCGCCGCCGCGCACGACACCCGGGTGGACGCGGTCGCGGCGCTCGGCGCCTGGGGCGACCTCGGGGAGGTCCTCTACGAGAACTCCACCGCCCGCGCCTCCGCCGTCCAGGCCCTGTACGCCGCGGCGGCCCGCGCCCGGCTGGGCCGGCGAACCGAGCGGGTGCTGGAGAACGTCCTGGCCGGCCGGGACCCTGAGGAGAACCTGCGGTGGGCGCGGGAGCGCTCGCCCTTCACCCACCTCAAGGAGATCAACCGCCGCCGAGTACCGGTCTTCCTCTCCCTGGCGTGGCACGAGACCCTCTTCCCCGCCAACCAGACCCTGAAGCTGTTCGGCGAACTCACCGGCCCCAAGAGGCTCGACGCCTCCGTCGGCGACCACGCAGGCCGCGAGACGACCGGCCTGCTCGGCCTGCCGAACCGGATCTGGACCGATGCCCACCGGTGGTTCGACCACCACCTCCGAGAGGTCGACAACGGCATCGCCGACGAGGGACAGGTCCTCGGCGAGGTGATGTGGACCCGTGCCCTGGAACGCCACCCCACCTGGAACTCCCTCACCCGCCGCACCCGTCGCCTGCACCTCACCGGCGGCGGGGAGCTCGCCGAAGCGCCTGAGCCGGGCTGGACGGCCGGGGTGGTGTGCGGGGTGGAGACCCGGGTGCGGGTCGCCGACGAGGTCGTGCGCTCCGGATCCGCGGAACTGGCCGGCCTGCCCGCGGTCTACCGGGCCGACGCCGTCGACCGTACGGTGGCCGCCGTCTGGACGTCCCCGCCGGTCCCGGAGACCGCCCGGCTGCGCGGCACTCCCCGGCTCCGGGTGACGTACCGCGCCGCGAACCCCGGGTCGACGTTCGTGGCGTACCTGATGGACCTGGCGCCCGACGGCTCCGCGCACCTGGTCACGCACGCCCCGTTCAGCGACCTCCACTCGGCCCCGGACAGCCTGATCGGCGCGGACATCTCCCTCCAGGCCACGGCCTACGACGTCCCGCCCGGCCACCGCGTGATGCTGGTGCTGGCCGCCCGCGACCCCTTCTACGGGGACGCCAACCTCCCCCGCGCCACCCTCGCCTTCACCTCCCCCGAGCCCACCCCGTCCTTCCTGGACCTGCCCCTGTCCTGACCCCCGTACAGGTCAGGGAGCGAGGTCGGCGACGGTGGGGACGACGACGCCGAAGACATCGGCGATGGTGGTCAGGGCCGCCGCCTGGAGGGCGGCGGCGGGAAGGACCGTGCCGTCGGGCGCGGCCAGCGAGCGGGTGGCGGTCGCCTCGGCGACGACGGTGGGCCGGTAGCCCAGGTTGAAGGCGCCCTGGGCGGTGAAGGCGACGCACATGTGCGTCATGAACCCGGCCAGCACCAGGTCGGGGCCGGCGCCCAGGTCGCGCAGGACCTTCTCCAGGTCGGTGGCGTGGAAGGCGTTCGGCACCTGCTTGACCACAACCGGCTCGCCGTCCGCGGGCGCCACCTCGGCGCTGATGGAGCCGGCCTCGGACGCGAGGTCGTAGCCGGCGTCGGCGACGTGGACGACCGGCGTGCCGGCCGCACGGGCGGCGGCGAGCAGCCGGGCCCCGGCGGCCAGGGCCGCCCCGGCGCCGTCGAGGGCCATGACGCCGCCGCGGTAGGTGTTCTGGAAGTCGATCAGGACCAGGGTGCTCTCGGCCAGGCGGGGCGGCGTGCTGTCGAGGCCGATGACGTCGCGCAGGCTCACGGAGGCGGTCATGGTGGGGTGTTCCTTTCGGTGAGGAGGCACGGCGGGGCCACGGGGCCCGCGCGCCGGGGATCGGGAAGGTCGCGAAGCGGTGTGCGGAAGCGGTACGGGGCGTGCGCGCGGTACGAGGGCCGGACGCGGTACGAGGGGTGCGGACGCGGTACGAGGGCCGGACGCGGTACGAGGGCGTGCGGACGCGGTGCGGGGGTGGTCAGGAAGCGGTGCGGAAGCGGCGCCGGTAGGACGCCGGGGTGATGTCGAGCTGCTTGCGGAAGGCGCGGTGCAGCGTTTCCACCGAGCCCATCCCGGTGGCCGCCGCGACCCGCTCCAGCGGCTCGTCGGTGCTCTCCAGCAGCCTGCGGGCCGCCTCGACCCGGGCGGCCTCCACGTAGGCGGCCGGACTCGTGCCGGTCTCCTGCCGGAACACCCGGGCGAAGTGCCGTTCGCTCAGGCACATCCGCCCAGCCAGCGCGGCCGCCGACAGTTCACCGTCGAGGTGCTCGGTGATGAACAGGCGCAGCTCGTCGATGTCCCTGCGGGCCGCCGCGGGCCGGCTCAGCGGCACGCTGAACTGGCTCTGGCCACCCTGTCTGCGCAGGTACATCACCAGCTGCCGGGCCACCGCGAGCGCCAGCTCCTCGCCGTGGTCCTCGGCGACCAGCGCGAGCGCGAGGTCCATGCAGGTGCTGATGCCGGCCCCGGTCCACACCCGGCCGGACCGGACGAAGATCGGGTCGGCGTCGACCCGTACCCGCGGGTGCTCGGCCGCGAGCTGGGCGGCGGTCGACCAGTGCGTGGTCGCCCGGCGGCCGTCCAGCAGCCCGGCCGCGGCGAGCAGGTGCGCGCCCACGCAGACGGAGGCGATCCTGCGGGCGTGCGGCGCGGTGGCCCTCACCCACTCGACGACGTGCTCGTCGACCCGGGCCACCGGCCCGTCCGGGCCCGTCCGCACGGCGCCGGGCACCAGCAGGGTGTCCACGGCGGCCCCGACCTCGTCGAAGGTCAGATCGGCGACCAGACGCACCCCGGCCGCCGTTCGCACCTGGCCGGCGCCGGGAGCCGCGAGCCGGACCTCGTAGCCCGCGCGGCCCCCGCTCTCCCGGTTGGCCAGGGCGAACACCTCGGCCGGGCCGGTGACGTCGAGCAGGTCGACGTCCGGGAAGACCGCGATGACGACGCGGTGGGAAGGGGACATGCGTCCATGGTCACGGGGCCGCCGGACGGCCGCAATGACGGCTCCCTGTCACATCCGGACACGAGCCGGCCGGCGAGGGGCCCGCACATCGCGGTCCGCCTACAGCGCCGCGCGTGCCTTCCTGCCGATCTGGGAACGCACCGCGCCCATGCTGGCGGCGATCACCAGGGCGATCGCGACTCCGTCGAGCACCGACATCTCCTGCCCCAGCACCAGCAGCCCGGCGCTCGCCGCGATGGCCGGCTCCAGGCTCATCAGGATCGCGAAGGTCGGGGCGGCCAGCCGGCGCAGGGCGAGCAGTTCCAGCGTGTACGGGAGTACGGAGGACAGCACCGCCACGCCCAGCCCGAGGGCGAGGGTGCTCGGCACGAGCAGGGCGGAACCCGCCTGTGCGACGCCCAGCGGCAGTGAGATGACGGCAGCCACCGCCATCGCCAGGGCGAGGCCGTCGGCCTGCGGGAAACGGCGGCCGGTGCGGGCGCTGAAGACGATGTACGCGGCCCACATCACGCCCGCACCGACCGCGAAGGCCGCGCCGGCCGGGTCGAGGGAGCCGAAGCCGAAGCCGCCTCCGCCGTGCCCGGACAGCAGGACGACGCCGGCGAGGGCGAGGCCCGCCCACAGCAGGTTCACCAGGCGGCGGGAGACGATCACCGAGAGGGCCAGCGGGCCGAGGACCTCCAGGGTCACGGCCGGGCCGAGCGGGATGCGGTCGATGGACTGGTAGAAGAGGCCGTTCATGCCCGCCATGGCCACGCCGAAGGCGAGGACCGTGCCCCAGTCCGAGCGGGTGTAGCCACGCAGCTTCGGCCGGCACAGCACCAGCAGCACCAGCGCGGCCGCGGCGAGGCGCAGGGTGACCACGCCCGCGGCGCCCACCTGCGGCATCAGCGTGACCGCGAGCGCCGCGCCGAACTGCACCGAGACACCGGCCGAGACCACCAGGGCGACCGGGCCGAACCGGTTCCGGGCCGAGGCCGAGGCCGAGGCCGGGGCCGACGCGGCGGGGGCCGACGCGGCGGGGGCCGGGGCGGCGGGGGCCGGGGCGGCGCCGGCGGTGCTGGTACTGGCGGCGCCGGTGCTGGTGGTGGTCGTCGGGGACGAGGATGGTGCGGGCATGAATCCAGACTAAGGGTATGTAAGGACCGTAACTCCGTGTTTTGCCTTACGGTCACGCGGTTTTCACAGTGCGTCCCCTCACAGCGCCTCCGCCAGGAGTTCCGCCAGGTGGCGGGCCCGGTGGCCGTCGGACAGCTGCGCGATCTGGGTGCGGCAGGAGAAGCCGTCGGCGAGGACGGCCGTGCCCGGGGCGGCCGCCCGCAGGGACGGCAGCAGCTGTTCCTCCGCGCACGCCACCGAGACGGCGTGGTGGCCGGGTTCGAAGCCGAAGTTGCCCGCGAGCCCGCAGCAGCCCCCGCTGAGCTCCCCGCTCAGCCCGGCGCGCCCGCGCAGCCGCCGGTCGGCGGCGTCGCCGAGGACGGCGTGCTGGTGGCAGTGGGTCTGGCCGGCCACGGGCCGGTCCAGCCGGGGCGGGCTCCAGTGCGGGGCGTACTCCTCCAGCGTCTCCGCGAAGGTGCGCACGGCCGCCGCGAGCCGGTGCGCCCGGGGGTCGTCGGGGAGCAGGGCCGGGAGGTCGGTGCGCAGGGCGGCCGCGCAGCTGGGTTCGAGGACCAGCACGGGCCCCCGTACCTCCCCGACGGCGTCCAGGGTGCGGCGCAGCACCGTACGGGCCCGGTCCAGGCGGCCGGTGGAGAGGTACGTCAGCCCGCAGCACACCCGGCGGGCGGGAACGGCGACGGCGAGGCCCGCGGCCTCCAGGACCCGTACCGCCGCGCGGCCGGCCTCGGGGGCCAGGTACTCCGAGAAGGTGTCGGGCCACAGCGTCACCGTCACGGCCTGCTCCCCGGCAGCCCGCTCCCCGGCCGTCACCGCCGTCCGCCCGCGCCACCACCGGGTGAACGGCACCGGCGCCAGCGGCGGCAGGGCCCGCTCCCGGGCCAGCCCCGGCAGCGGGATCCGGCGGGCGGCCGCGTTCGCGGCCCGGGTCGCGCGCAGGGCGGTGATCATGCGGAGCCAGTCCGGCAGGCCGCCCAGCAGGTAGTGGGAGGCGGGCCGCAGCCGGCCCGCCCAGTGGCGGTGCAGGAACTCCGCCTTGTACGCGGCGACGTCCACGCCGACCGGGCAGTCGCTGCGGCAGCCCTTGCAGCCCAGGCACAGGTCGAGGGCCTCGGCGACCTCCGGCGAGCGCCACCCGCCGGTGATCGTCTCCCCGGCCAGCATCTCGTGCAGCAGCCGGGCCCGGCCGCGCGTGGAGTGCCGCTCCTCGCCGGTGGCCCGGTACGAGGGGCACATCACCCCTGCCCCGCCGACCTCCGTGGAGCGGCACTTCGCGACGCCGACGCAGGTGGCCACCTCCCCGGCGAAGGGGGTCCGGGGCAGCACCGCGAAGCGGAGGTTCTCGTCGAGGCGGGCCGGGCGGACCAGGATCCCGGGGTTCATCCCGCCGGCCGGGTCCCACACGTCCTTGTACGCCGCGAAGAGCGCGATGACCCCGGGCCCGTACATGCGCGGCAGCAGCTCCGCCCGCGCCTGGCCGTCGCCGTGCTCCCCCGAGAGGGACCCGCCGTGGGCCACGACCAGGTCGGCGAGCTCCTCGGAGAAGGTCCGGAAGCGGGCCACGCCCTCCCGGGTGACCAGGTCGAAGTCGATCCGGACGTGGACGCAGCCCTCCCCGAAGTGCCCGTACGGGGTGCCGCGCAGCCCGTGCGCCGCCAGCAGCGACCGGAACTCCCTCAGGTACGGCCCCAGCCGCGCGGGCGGCACCGCGCAGTCCTCCCAGCCCGGCCAGGCCATGGTGCCGTCCGGCATCCGCGTCGCCGTGCCGGCCGCGTCCTCGCGCAGCCGCCACAGGGCCCGCTGCCCGGCCGGGTCGGTGACGAGCGCCGCGTCCAGGGCGTCGGCGCCGCGCAGCAGGGTGCGGGCGGCCCCCTCGTCGGGCATCTCCACGAACAGCCAGGCGCCGCCCCGGGGGAGCCCGGCGGGGCCGCGGACCAGGTCCTCGGCCATGCCCTCGACGGTGAGCGGCCGGTGGGGCAGCAGCCCGGCGGCCGCGTCCGCCGCCGCGCCCTCGTCGGCGTAGCCGAGGACGACGAGCACGGGCGCGGCCGGGAGTTCCACCAGCCGGACCACCGCCTCGGTGACCACGCCCAGGGTGCCCTCGCTGCCGCAGAAGGCACGGGCGAGGCCGGTGCCCCGCTCGGGCAGCAGCGCGTCCAGCCCGCCGTAGCCGGAGATCCGGCGGGAGAAGCCGCCGGCCATGCCCGTGCGCAGCACCGCGAGGTTCCCCTCGACGAGCTCCCGCAGGCCCGCCGGGGCGCCCGCCCAGCCGCGCGCGAGGCGGTGCGCGGTGCCCCCGTAGGCGGTGACGGAGAGCTCGGCGACGTTGTCGGCGGTGGTGCCCCAGGCCACCGAGTGGGCGCCGCAGGCGTTGTTGCCGATCATCCCGCCGAGGGTGCAGCGGGAGTGGGTGGAGGGGTCGGGTCCGAAGGTCAGCCCGTGGGGGCGGACGGCGTCGCGCAGCCGGTCGAGGACCAGTCCGGGCTGGACGACGGCGGTCCGGGCGGCCGGGTCGACGGCGAGCAGCGCGTCCATGTGCCGGGTGAGGTCGAGGACGACGCCCGTGCCGGTGGCCTGTCCGGCGATGGAGGTGCCGCCGCCGCGCGGTACGACGGGCACGCCGGCCTCCGCGCACAGGGCGAGGGCGGCGGCCACGTCGTCGGCGTCGCGCGGGGCGACGACACCGATGGGGACGCGCCGGTAGTTGGAGGCGTCCATCGTCGTCAACGCCCGCGCGGCGGCTCCGAAGTCCACCTCCCCGCGCAGGTTCGCCCGCAATGTCCGTTCGAGTTCCCCGGGTGACGTCACGGCGCCCAGCCTGCCACCGCGCGGGTGCGTCTCATCGGGTGGACGCGCCTCCGACAGCCGGTCGGGGACCCGATACGCTCCGCTCGTGGCCGAGATCCAGATTCCCGCTGACATCAAGCCCGCCGACGGACGCTTCGGCGCGGGCCCCTCCAAGGTGCGGACCGAGGCGCTGGACGCCCTCGCCGCCACCGGTACCTCCCTGATCGGAACATCCCACCGCCAGGCTCCGGTCAAGAACCTGGTCGGTTCGGTGCGCCAGGGACTCCGGGACCTCTTCTCCCTCCCCGAGGGCTACGAGGTGATCCTGGGCAACGGCGGCTCCACCGCCTTCTGGGACATCGCGACCGCCGGTCTCATCGAGCGGAAGTCGCAGCACCTCACCTTCGGCGAGTTCTCCTCGAAGTTCGCCAAGGCCGCGAAGCTCGCGCCGTGGCTGGACGAGCCGTCGGTGATCTCCTCCGAGCCGGGCTCGCACCCCGAGCCGGTCGCCGAGGCGGGCGTGGACGCGTACGCGTACACGCACAACGAGACCTCGACGGGCGTGGCGGCGCCGATCAAGCGCGTCGCGGGCGCCGACACCGGTTCGCTCGTCCTGGTGGACGCGACCTCCGGCGCCGGCGGACTTCCGGTGGACATCACCGAGACCGACGTCTACTACTTCGCCCCGCAGAAGGCCTTCGCCTCCGAGGGCGGCCTGTGGCTGGCGGCGTTCTCCCCCGCCGCCCTGGAGCGTGCCGCCCGCGTGCACGCCTCCGGCCGGCACATCCCGGAGTTCTTCTCGCTGCCGACGGCGATCGACAACTCGCTGAAGAACCAGACGTACAACACCCCGGCGCTGTCCACCCTGTTCCTGATGGACGAGCAGCTGCGGTGGATGAACTCCCAGGGCGGCCTGGAGTTCACGACGGGCCGTACGGCGGCCAGTGCGCGCAACCTGTACGGCTGGGCCGAGGCCTCGAAGTACGCGAGCCCGTTCGTGCAGGACGCCGACAAGCGTTCGGCCGTCATGGGAACGATCGACTTCTCGGACGACATCGACGCGGCGGCGATCTCGAAGGTGCTGCGCGCCAACGGCATCGTGGACACCGAGCCGTACCGCAAGCTCGGCCGCAACCAGCTGCGCATCGCCATGTACCCGGCGGTCGACCCGGCGGACGTGCAGGCGCTGACCGCGTGCATCGACTACGTGATCGAGCAGCTCTGACCCGGCGCGGCCGGATCTGACCGGCATCCGGAGCCCCCGGCGACCACGTGTCGCCGGGGGCTCCGGCGTTCGCGGGGCGGGGCTCTCGGGGCGGGGTGGCGCGGGCGCCCCGTGACACCGCACGCCCACCCGGCCGTCGAGCCGCCGCGCCCGGCCGGGCACCGGATACCCGGGGGCTCCGTGAACACCGGCCGGTCCCCCGCCGCCGCTGCCACCACCGCGACCGCGAACGGCCGCGGCCGGGGCCGCCCCCGGTTCACCGACGACCGCCACCGGGAATGCGCCGTCGCCGTGTTCGCCCACCTGACGGGCACGGCGTAGGGGGCGTCCCCGCACGCGATACCTTCAAGGCGTCCGGGCAGGAGGTTCCCAGGCCCAGCACATCTTGGAGGCAGCGGCGTGAACGTGCGAGTGACGGCGGCCCAGAGCGGCATGGACCCTTTCAGCACGGCCCGGCTGCGGCGCTCGGTGCTCGACGCGTGGGGCTCGGGCCCGGCCCGCTTCCGCGAGGACGCCAACGCCGAGGAGGACCTGGCGCTCGGTGGCTACCGCGACCGGCTCGTCGTCGAGCTGGCCCAGAACGCCGCCGACGCCGCGGCCCGCGCCCGGGTCCCCGGCCGGCTGCGGCTGACCCTGCACGCCGCCGGCCCGCACGGCCCGGCCGTGCTCGCCGCCGCCAACACCGGCGCCCCGCTGGACGCGACGGGCGTGGAATCCCTCAGCACCCTGCGCGCCTCCGCCAAGCGCGAGGAGGCCCGGGACTCCGTCGGCCGCTTCGGCGTCGGCTTCGCCGCCGTCCTCGCCGTCTCCGACGAACCGGCCGTCCTCGGCCGCCACGGGGGCGTGCGCTGGTCGCTGGCCGAAGCCCGCGAAATGGCCCGCGAGGCCTCCGCGTTCAGCCCCGGACTCGGCGACGAACTGCGGCGCCGCGACGGACACGTCCCCCTGCTGCGCCTGCCGCTGCCCGCCGAGGGCACCGCCCCCGAGGGCTACGACACCGTCGTCGTCCTCCCGCTGCGCGACAGCGCCGCCGAGGACCTCGCACAGCGGCTGCTGTCGGGCGTCGACGACGCCCTGCTCCTGACCCTGCCCGGACTGCGCGAGATCGTCGTCGAGACCCCGGCCGACGGCGCCCGCACCCTGTACCGGCGCACCGAGGGCCCGTACACCGTCATCGAGGACTCCGCCTCCGGCACCCACCGCTGGCGCACCGTCCGCCACAGCGGCCCCATCGAGCGGGAACTCCTCGCCGACCGGCCCGTGGAGGAGCGGCTGCGGCCCGTCTGGACCGTCACCTGGGCCGTGCCCGTGGACCCCGACGGCGCGCCCGAACGCCCCCGTACCGCCCCCGTCGTCCACGCGCCGACCCCCACCGACGAACCCCTCGGCATCCCCGCCCTGCTCATCGCCTCCCTGCCGCTGGACACCTCCCGCCGCCACCCCGCGCCGGGTCCGCTGACCGACTTCCTCGTCGCGCGCGCGGCGGACGCGTACGCCGAACTCCTCGGCGCCTGGGACCCGGTGGGCACCGGCCTGGTCGACCTGGTGCCCGGCCCGCTCGGCAAGGGCGAACTCGACGGGGCCCTGCGCGCCGCCGTCCTGACGCGCCTGCCCCGCACCGCCTTCCTCGCCCCGGCCGCCCCCTCCGAGGAGCTGACCCGGCTGCGCCCCTTCGAGGCCGAGGTCGTCGAGGGCGCGGGCGCCGACACCGTACGGGTCCTCGCCGAGGTGCTCCCGACCCTGCTCCCCGCCGGCCTGGAGCGGCGCCCCGAGCTGCGCACCCTGGGCGTGGGCCGGCTGCCGCTCGGCGACGCCATCGAGCGGATCGCCGGCATCGAGCGCACCCCGGACTGGTGGCACCGCCTGTACGACACCCTGGCCGGGGTGGACCCCGACCGGCTGTCCGGGCTGCCCGTCCCCCTCGCCGACGGCCGCACCACGATCGGCCCGCGCCACGTCCTGCTGCCCTACGCCGACACCCCCGCGTCGCTGGCCCGCCTGGGGCTGAAGGTGGCCCACCCGGACGCCGCGCACCCGCTGCTGGAGAAGCTCGGCGCCCTCCCCGCCACCGCGCGCGCCGTCCTGACGACCCCGCAGGTCCGGGCCGCCGTGGCGGGCTCGCTGGACGCGGGCGAGATCTGGGACGAGGACGCCGACGCCCTGGACGCCGAGGAACTGGCCGAGGTGGTCCTCACCCTGGTCCGCGACTCCGCCCTGGCCCCCGGCGACGAGCCCTGGCTGGGCGCGCTGGCCCTGCCCGACGAGGACGGCGAACCGACCCCGGCCGGTGAACTCCTCCTCGCCGGCAGCCCGCTGGCCTCCGTACTGCGCGAGGACGAGATCCCGTACCTGGACGCCGACCTCGCCGAGCGCTGGGACGCCGACGTACTGGCCGCCTGCGGCGTGCTGACCGCGTTCCAGCTGGTCCGCGCCACCGACGTGGTCCTGGACCCGGACGAGCTGGAGCCCCGCGACGGGGACTTCGCCGAACCGGACGACGCGGGGCTGCTCGACGCGGTCGACGTGTGGTGCGAGGACCTCCTCGACCAGCTGCCCGAGACCCCGGTGCCCCCGGTGGCCACCGAGCTGATCGCCGTGCGCGACCTGGACCTCGTCGATGACGACCACTGGCCCCGGGCCCTGGCGATGCTCGCGCAGCCCCCGCTGCGCGACGCCCTGACCCAGCCGGTGCGGATCCTGCTCCCGGACGGCACCACGCAGTCCGTGCGCCCGTACACCGCCTGGTGGCTGCGCGACCACCCCGTGCTCGACGGCCGCCGCCCCGCCGGACTGCGCGCCGCCGGCGGCGACCCGCTCCTGGAAGGGCTCTACACCCCGGCCGACGCCGCCGGCTTCGAGGACGAGCAGGTCCTGCGCGCCCTCGGCGTGCGCACCACGGTCACCGCGCTCCTGGACGAGCCCGGCGGCGCCGCCGAGCTCCTGTCCCGCCTCGCCGACCCGGACCGCGAGGTGACCGGCCGCCAGCTGCACGGCCTCTACGGGGCCCTGGCCGATCTGGATCCCGAGCAGGTCACCCTCCCCGACGAGCTGCGGGCGGTGGTCGACGGGGAGGTGGTCGTGGTGGACGCGGCCGACGCCCTCGTCGCCGACGCCCCGGACCTGCTCCCCCTCGCCGGGGGCCTGCCGCTCCTGCCGGTCGCCCCGGCCCGCGCGGCCGACCTGGCGGAGCTCCTCCAGGTGCGCCGCCTCTCGGACACCGTCCCGGCGGAGGTGACCACCCCGGGCGAGGAGCACGAGGTACCGGAGGCCGTACGGATCCTCCTGGGCCCGGCCACGCCGCCGACGTACGTCGAGCACGAGGAACTGATCGCCGGCGGCACGGAACTGGACTGGCGCCGCACCCCGGACGGCACCCTCCACGCGGCCACGCTGGAGGGCGTGGCGGCCGGCCTCGCCTGGTCCGCGGGCCAGTGGCCCCGCCGCTTCGAGGTGGCGGCCCTCCTGGAGGACCCGTCCCGCACGGCGGAATTGGCCCGCGACCGGTGGTTCGACTGACGGGCGGCCCCGTCAGGCCGGGAACCTGCGGCCCACCCACCGGAAGGTGAACTCGATCAGGGCGGCCGCGGCCGCCGCGATCGCCACCGCGATCCACGGCATCGTGACGCCCACCAGCTTGAGCTGGAAGAACTCCTGGAGCCACGGCACGACGAGGACGATCAGGAAGGCCCCGCCCATCGCGCCGACCAGCGCCACCCGCCACCAGGTGTACGGGCGGGCGATGATCGCCAGCACCCACATCGAGGTGAGGAACAGGGTCAGCGTCGCCGCGCTGGTCTCGGCCTGGAGGGCGTCCGGGCCGCTGTAGTGGGCGCGGGCGATCAGGTAGGTGACGAAGGTGGCGACGGCCGCGATCACCCCGCCGGGGATCGCGTACCGCATGACCCGCTTCACGAAGTTCGGCTTCGCGCGTTCCGTGTTCGGCGCCAGGGCCAGGAAGAAGGCGGGGATGCCGATGGTGAGCGTGGACAGCAGGGTCAGGTGGCGGGGCAGGAAGGGGTACTCGACCTGGGAGCAGACCACCAGGACGGCGAGGAGGACCGAGTAGACCGTCTTGGTGAGGAAGAGGGTCGCGACGCGCGTGATGTTGCCGATGACGCGGCGCCCCTCGGCGACCACCGAGGGGAGGGTGGAGAAGCTGTTGTTGAGGAGGACGATCTGCGCGACGGCGCGGGTGGCCTCCGAGCCCGAGCCCATCGAGACGCCGATGTCGGCGTCCTTGAGGGCGAGGACGTCGTTGACCCCGTCGCCGGTCATGGCGACCGTGTGGCCCCTGGACTGGAGGGCGGCGACCATCTCCCGCTTCTGCTGCGGGCTGACGCGGCCGAAGACGGCGTTCTCGTCGAGGACGGCGGCCATCCCCTCGCGTTCGGCGGGCAGCTTGCGGGCGTCGACGGTGTTCTGGGCGCCCGGCAGCCCGAGCTTCCCGGCGACGGCGCCCACGGAGACGGCGTTGTCGCCGGAGATGACCTTGGCCTTGACCTCCTGGTCCGCGAAGTAGCGCAGGGTGTCGGCGGCGTCGGGGCGCAGCCGCTGTTCCAGGACGACGAGGGCGGTGGGTCTGCTGCCGGTGGCCACGGCGGCGTCGTCGAGCTCGCGGGCCGAGCGGGCCAGCAGGAGGACCCGCAGGCCCTGCTCGTTGAGGCCCTCGATCTCCTCCAACGCCGGGTCCCCGGCGGGCAGCAGCACGTCGGGGGCGCCGAGCAGCCAGGTGTTGTTCTCGCCGTCGCCCTCGCTGAAGCTGGCGCCGCTGTACTTGCGGGCGGAGGAGAAGGGCAGGGACTCGGTGCAGCGCCACTCGGCGCTGTCGGGGTAGGCGTCGATGATGGCCTGGAGGCTGGCGTTGGGGCGCGGGTCGGACTCGCCGAGGGCGCCCAGCACCTTCCTGACGTAGGCCTGGTCCGCGCCGCCCAGGGGGCGCAGCTCGGTGACGTCCATGCCGCCCTCGGTGAGGGTGCCGGTCTTGTCGAGGCAGACGACGTCGACGCGGGCGAGGCCCTCGATGGCGGGGAGCTCCTGGACGAGGCACTGCTTGCGGCCGAGCCGGATGACGCCGACGGCGAAGGCGACGGAGGTGAGGAGGACGAGCCCCTCGGGAATCATCGGGACGATGCCGCCGACGGTGCGGGCGATGGCGTCCTTGACGTTGTTCTGCTTGACGACGAGCTGGCTGACGATCAGGCCGATCGAGGTCGGGATCATCATCCAGGTGACGTACTTGAGGATGGTGGAGATGCCGCTGCGCAGCTCGGAGTGGACGAGGGTGAAGCGGGAGGCCTCTTCGGCCAGCTGGGCGGCGTAGGCCTCGCGGCCGACCTTGGTGGCGGTGAAGGCGCCGCCCCCGGCGACGACGAAGGACCCGGACATGACCTGGTCGCCGGGCTTCTTGAGGACGGGGTCGGCCTCGCCGGTGAGCAGGGACTCGTCGATCTCCAGTCCGTCGGCCTCGCCGACGGTCCCGTCGACGACGACCTTGTCGCCGGGGCCGAGTTCGATGACGTCGTCGAGGACGATCTCGGAGGTGGAGATCTCCGCCGTGGCGCCGTCCCGGCGGACGCTCGGTTTGGCCTCGCCGATGACGGCCAGCCCGTCGAGGGTCTTCTTGGCGCGCATTTCCTGGATGATGCCGATGCCGGTGTTCGCGACGATCACGAAACCGAAGAGGCTGTCCTGGATGGGCGCGACGATGAGCATGATCACCCAGAGGACGCCGATGATGGCGTTGAAGCGGGTGAAGACGTTGGCGCGGACGATCTCGGCCGTGGAGCGGGAGGAGCGGACGGGCACGTCGTTGACGTCGCCGCGGGCGACCCGCTCGGCTACCTCGGCGGTGAGGAGGCCGCCCGGCTTGAAGCGGGGGGCGGGGGGCTTCACCGGGTGGACGGGATCCAGCTCCGCTCCCGCGTCGATGGCGGGGCCGGCGCCGGAGCGCTCCGGCCCGTCATGGTCGATCTTCGCCCGCTGCGTCATGCTTTCGACGGTAAAGGGCGCCGGGACGGTTCACCCGCCGAGAAGTCGGAAGATCCGACTTCAGGATGAGTGGAATCGTCCCTTGGTCGGGGTCGGGGTCGGGGTCGGGGTCGGGGTGGAGGCCGGGGCCGGCGTCCGGGCCCTAGCCCTCGGAGCCGGGCGCACCACCGGGCGTGCCGGGGGACGCGGGGTCCGCTCCGGCGCCCCGGGCGGCAGCAGCGGCCGCCTGCTCGGCGGCGTGGCGCTTGAGGGCGGCGTCGCGGCCCCGGACGTACCAGATGCCGATGAGACCGAGCCCGCCGCCGGCCGCGCAGGTCCACACCCACCACAGCAGGTCCCGGTCCGAGAACCACCCGTAGAAGGGCAGCTGGACGAGGAACATGGCGAACCAGAGGATCGTGCCGCCGGTGATGGTGGCGACCACCGGGCCCTCAAGGGGCTCGGGCGCCTCGTGCTGAGCAGTCCACTTCGCCATGGGGACCAGTCTAGGTGGCCGGATTTGGGGTCTACGCGCGGAGATGGACTGCCTCTCGTTCATGTGTTCATACTGAAACGGTTTGCCTACGGCCGGTTTCGTTCGTATGAACCACCCAATCAACCCGTTTGAGGACCGCATGAGCACCTCGGCACCCGCCGCGGCCCCCACCACCAGCCTCGACCGCTACTTCAAGATCTCGGAGCGCGGTTCGACCGTGGCCCGGGAGTTCCGGGGCGGCTTCGCGACCTTCTTCGCGATGGCCTACATCATCGTGCTGAACCCGATCATCCTGGGCAGCGCGAAGGACATGTACGGCCACCAGCTCGACAGCGGCCAGCTCGTCACGGCCACCGTGCTGACGGCGGCCTTCACCACCCTCCTCATGGGCGTGATCGGCAACGTCCCGATCGCCCTCGCGGCCGGCCTCGGCGTCAACACCGTCGTCGCCCTCCAGCTCGCCCCGCGGATGAGCTGGCCCGACGCCATGGGCATGGTGGTCCTGGCGGGCTTCGTGGTGATGCTGCTGGTCGCCACCGGCCTGCGCGAGCGGGTCATGAACGCGGTCCCGCTGGGGCTGCGCAAGGGCATCGCGATCGGCATCGGCCTGTTCATCATGCTGATCGGCCTGGTCGACTCCGGCTTCGTCACCCGCATCCCGGACGCCGCGCACACCACGGTCCCGCTCCAGCTCGGGAGCAACGGCCACCTGCACGGCTGGCCGGTCCTGATCTTCGTGGCCGGGGTCCTGCTCACGCTCGCCCTGCTGATCCGCAAGACGCCCGGCGCGATCCTGATCTCCATCGTGGTCATGACCTTGATCGCCGTCGCCGTACAGGCGGTCGCCGACCTGCCGGACCTGGCCTGGGGCCTGACCGTGCCGCAGTGGCCCGGCAACCCGGTGGCCGCGCCCGACTTCGGCCTCGTCGGCCAGGTCAGCCTGTTCGGCGGCTTCGGCAAGGTCGGCGTGCTGACCGGCGTGCTCTTCGTCTTCACCGTGCTGCTGTCCTGCTTCTTCGACGCGATGGGCACGATCCTCGGCGTCGGCGACGAGGCCAAGCTGACGAAGCCGGACGGCACCTTCCCCGGCATCAACCGGGTCCTGCTGGTGGACGGCCTGGCCGTCGCCGCCGGCGGCGCGACCTCCTCCTCGGCCACCACCTGCTTCGTGGAGTCCACCGCGGGCGTCGGCGAGGGCGCCCGCACCGGTCTGGCGAACATCGTGACCGGCGGCCTCTTCACCGTCTCGCTCTTCCTGACCCCGCTGGCCACCATGGTGCCCTCGCAGGCCGCCACCCCCGCCCTCGTGGCGGTCGGCTTCCTGATCCTGGCCGGCTCGGTCAGGGACATCGACTGGAACGACTTCACCATCGCCGTCCCGGCCTTCCTGGCCATGGTGATGATGGCGTTCACCTACTCGATCACCAACGGCATCGGCATCAGCTTCATCAGCTTCAGCGTGCTGCGCCTGGCGACCGGCCGGGGTCGCGAGGTCCCGGCGGCGATGTACGTCGTCTCGGCGGTGTTCGCCTTCTACTACGCGATGCCGGCCCTCGGCCTCACGTAGCCGCCCCTTCACCGCGGGCGGTCAGGTCAGGTCAGACCGTAGAACTTCTCCGTCTCGTCGACCGCGGTCTTGAACCGCTCGTCGAAGTCATCGCGAATGAGCGTCCGGACGACATAGTCCTGGACGCTCATTCCGCGTTTGGCGGCATGGTTCCGGAGCCGCTCCAGCAGCTCCCCGTCTATGCGCACGCTCAGCACATGTGTCCCCATGCCGAAAGGGTCGGGCCAGACGGCGTGGACGCGTGTCACTTTCCGCCGCCGACTCACCCGTACGAGTGACGACCCCCACCCGGTGTTCCTTAGGAAAAGTAATGAGTTATTCTAAGTACATGCCTGACCTCTCCCATGGCGACGACGCTGCCGCCGTGAACGACCTCCGCTCCGCCGTCATGCGGCTGGGCCGGCGCCTGAAGCACCAGCGCGTCGACGAATCGCTGAGCCCGACCGAGATGTCGGTCCTCGGCACCCTCGCCCGCTGCGGCCAGGCCACCCCCGGTGAGCTGGCCCGGCGCGAGCACGTCCAGCCCCCGTCGATGACGCGCATCGTCGCCCTGCTGGAGGCCAAGGGACTGGTCAGGCTGGAGCCGCACCCCGAGGACCGCCGCCAGAAGGTGGTCAGCCAGACCGAGGAGGCCGAGGCGATGCTCGAAGAGAGCCGTCGCAAGCGCAACGCCTTCCTGGCCGGGCTCGCGGCCGAGCTCACCGAGGACGAATGGGCCAAGCTCCGCGAGGCCGCACCCGTCCTGGAGAAGCTCGCGCACCTATAGGAACGACGCCAGGAGGCGAACGCTTTTGAGTACGGGAACCGGAGCAGACTCCGCACCCGGCCACACATCCACCCCCTCCAACGCAGTCCCCCCGGGCAGGAACCCGGGAACGCCTCCCGGCGCCGGCCGGGGGATGTTCAGCTCGCTGCGGATCCGCAACTACCGGCTCTTCGCGGCCGGCCAGGCAGTCTCGAACACGGGCACCTGGATGCAGCGCATCGCCCAGGACTGGCTGGTCCTCTCCCTGACCGGCTCGGCCTCCGCGGTCGGCATCACCATCGCCCTGCAGTTCCTGCCGATGCTCGTGTTCGGCCTCTACGGGGGCGTCCTCGCCGACCGGCTGCCCAAGCGGCCGCTGCTCCTGGCCACCCAGGGCGCCATGGGTCTGACCGGCATCGCGCTCGCCGTCCTCACCCTGGCCGGACACGTCCAGGTCTGGCACGTCTACCTCGCGGCCTTCCTGCTCGGCCTGGTCACCGTCCTCGACAACCCGGCCCGGCAGACGTTCGTCTCCGAGATGGTCGGTCCCGCGCAGGTCGCCAACGCGGTCAGCCTGAACTCC
The DNA here is from genome assembly GCF_055581065.1 of Streptomyces sp. NPDC031479. Classification (NCBI taxonomy): domain Bacteria; kingdom Bacillati; phylum Actinomycetota; class Actinomycetes; order Kitasatosporales; family Streptomycetaceae; genus Streptomyces; species Streptomyces sp. NPDC031479. Next base: position 156,371 of record NZ_JBVIKC010000015.1, on the reverse strand, counting down.
GCCAACTTCCAGTCCGCGCGGCTGGTCGGCCCGGCGATCGCCGGCGTGCTCATCACCGCCGTCGGCTCCGGCTGGGCCTTCCTGCTGAACGGGCTGTCCTTCGCGGCGCCCATCGCGGGCCTGCTGATGATGCGGACGCGCGAACTGCACCCCGTCACACCGCAGCCGCGCGCGAAGGGACAGCTGCGGGAGGGCCTGCGGTACGTCGCGGGCCGGCCGGAGCTGGTGTGGCCCATCGTGCTGGTCGGCTTCATCGGCACCTTCGGGTTCAACTTCCCGATCTGGCTGTCGGCCTTCGTCGGCGACGTCTTCCACGGCGACGCCGACACGTACGGACTGTTCAACACCCTGATCGCGGCGGGCTCCCTGGTCGGCGCCCTGCTGGCCGCGCGCCGGGGCCAGGCCCGGCTGCGGGTGCTGGTGACGGCCGCGGTCCTCTTCTCCGCCCTGCTGCTGGTGACGGCGATCGCACCGTCCTTCTGGCTGTTCTCGGCGCTGCTGGTGCCCGTCGGGATGTTCGGCCTGACCGTGAACGTGGTGGCCAACTCCAGCGTCCAGATGGCCACCGACCCCGAGATGCGGGGGCGGGTCATGGCGCTGTTCATGATGGTCTTCACCGGCGGCACCCCGGTCGGGGCGCCGCTCGTGGGGTGGATCACCGACACCTACGGAGCCCGCCTCGGCATGGCCGCCGGCGGCCTGGTCTCCCTCGCGGCGGCGCTCGGCGTCGCGGTGGTCCTCTCCCGGGTCGGCAACCTCCGCCTGAGCGTGAACCGCCACGGGATCGCCTTCGTCCCCGCCGCCCGCACCGACCGCGCCCGCGCACTGGTCAAGGCGGCGTAGCCCTTCCCCCGGCCGGGGCCCGGCCGGGGCCCGGTCGGGGGCCGGCCGGGGCCCGGTCGGGGGCCGCGGAGCCCGCGCGCGGGGATATCGTCGGGGCATGAGGCTGTTCGCCGCCGTGTTGCCGTCCGACGGGGCCGTCGAGGAACTGCGGGCCGCGCTCGCCGGGGTGCCCCGCGGGGACGGGCTGCGGTGGACCGCCGAGGAGGGCTGGCACTTCACGCTCGCCTTCCTCGGCGAGGTCCCCGCCCGGCTCCTCCCCGACCTGCACGCCCGCCTCGCCCGCGCGGCCACCCGTACCGAGCCCTTCGCGCTGCGCCTGCACGGCGCGGGCCACTTCGGCGACCACGCCCTGTGGACCGGAGCCGCCGGCGGCCTCGACGCCCTGCGGCTGCTCGCCGAGCGGGCCGACGCCGCCGCCCGGCGGGCCGGGATCCCGATGGAGCAGCACCGCCGCTACACCCCCCACCTCACCCTCGCCCGCAGCCGGGGCGCCGCCGACCTGCGGCCGTTCCTCGACGCGCTCGCGGGCTTCGAGGGCACGCCCTGGCGGGTCGACACCCTCAGCCTCGTCCGCAGCAACCTCCCCACCAGCGGTGTCCCCGGTGAGCAGCCTCGGTACGAGGTCGTCGAGGCCTGGCCCCTGACGGGCTGAGCGGGCCCCGTCCCCTGGCGCCCCGTCCCGCCCGGCCCCGTCGCGCCCCGCCCCACCCCCGGGCCGGTGAAGCGCAGGGTTCCGGGACGGTTCATGTTCCGGTGGCCCGGACTTCGGGGCGCGGAATCCGGATTCCGGTGAAAAAGGAGCAGTAGAGGCGATCCCGGCATGCTCACGCCGAGTACCCGCCCGCCTCCGCCCGCTGACGCACCGTGCCCCGATGACGGCCGCCCACCCCATCCCATGGGCGGCCCGGCCCCTCCAGTCACCCTTGAAGGAGTCCCCGTGCCGTTCACCGAGCCCACCGCCACCCTCCCGGTCCCGTCCCGCGTCGCCACCCGGCGGAGGCTGCTGATGTGCCGTCCCCAGCACTACGACGTCACGTACTCGATCAACCCCTGGATGCACCCGGAGCAGCGCACCGACACCGCCCTCGCCCTCCGCCAGTGGGAGCGGCTGCGCGACCTGTACCTCGACCTCGGCCACCTCGTGGAGGAGATCGACCCGGTCGGCGGCCTCCCCGACATGGTGTTCGCCGCCAACGGCGCCACCGTGGTCGACGGCAAGGTCTACGGGGCCCGCTTCCGGCACGCGCAGCGCACCGCGGAGGGTCCGGCGTACCTCGACTGGTTCGAGCGCCGGGGCTACCGCGAGGTGCTGTGGCCCGAGTTCATCAACGAGGGCGAGGGCGACATCCTCACCGTCGGCCGCCGGCTGCTGGCCGGCACCGGCTTCCGCACCGATCCGCGCTCGCACGCCGAGGCCCAGGAGTTCTTCGGCCTGCCGGTGACGAGCCTGACCCTCGTCGACCCGGAGTTCTACCACCTGGACACGGCACTGGCCGTGCTCTCCGACGACGAGGTCATGTACTACCCGGCCGCCTTCTCCGAGGGCAGCCGGTCCGTGCTCCGCACGATGTTCCCCCGGGCGATCCTCGCCACCGCCGAGGACGCCGCGGTCTTCGGGCTGAACGCCTTCTCCGACGGCCGCCACGTGCTGCTGCCGGAGGCGGCGACCGGTCTGCGGGCCCAGCTCAGCGAGCGCGGCTTCGAGCCGATCGGGGTCGACCTCTCCGAGCTCCTCAAGGCGGGCGGCAGCGTCAAGTGCTGCACCCTGGAGCTGCGCGACCGCTGAGTCACCGCCAACGAAGTTTCCGGAAAGGACCGTTGTGACCTCTGCGACCGCGATCGCGGACAGCTACACCCGCCTGCTCGACCTCCTGGGCGACGGAGGGGCCGACTACCGGCTGCTCCACCACGCCCCGGAGGGCCAGACCGAACTCGCCAGCCTCATCCGCGGCCACCGCCTCGAAGAGGCCGCCAAGTGCCTGGTCATCAGAGTCGCGCTGGGACGCAAACGACGCCGCTACGTCATCGCCGTGGTGCCGGGGCACCGGCGCGTCGACCTGGAGGCGGTGCGGGCGGCGTACGGGGGCACGAACGCCTCCTTCGCCGTGCGGGCGGTCGCCGAGGAGCTGACGGGCTGCGCCAGCGGTTCGATCATGCCGGTGAGCTTCGACCCGTCGGTGGAGGTGGTGGTCGATCCGGAGCTGCTGGAGCGGGAGGAGATCTGGTTCAACGCGGGCCGGCTCGACGTGTCGGTGGCCCTGCGCACGTCGAGCTACGTCGCGTTGGCCCGGCCCCGGCCGGCCCGGATCACCGAGGAGCCCGCACTGGTGACCGCGGCCGGCTGAGCGCGCCCGGCCGGGTCGGGGGCGTCGCCGCCCCGGTGGCTGAGGGTGACGTACAGGTACTCGTCGAGGACCTTGGCCAGCGGGAGTCCGGGCCGGCCCAGCCAGGCGGTCAGCGCGTCCTCGTCCAGGCCGCTCCCGGCGAGCGCGGCCTGCGCCCAGGCCCTGCCGGTGCGCAGGTGCCGGTCGAAGGCGGCGGCGTCCCGCGCGCCGTGCATGCGGGTCGCGATCGCCGCGTCCCAGGGCATCACGGTGCGCGGCCGCAGCGCGAACAGGGCCTTGGCGGCGGCGGTCGGCCCGAGGGTGCGGCGGCCGAGCGGGAGCGCGGCCAGGTCCCCGTACGCGGCCGCGAGCCGGGCGACGTCCCGGTCGGCCAGCGCCGCGAGCGGGGCCCCGGGCAGGCTGTGCCGGCCCCACCAGGCGTCGAGCCCGGTCCCCAGCGGGTCGGGCTCGCCGTCCCGGGGGTAGCGGATGCGGCAGCCCCAGGCGTTGAGCCAGCGGTGCAGGGCGGTGCGGTGCGCGGCCCGGGACAGGTCGAGGCCGGGGGCGGTGTCGGCGACCAGCGCCCGCCAGCTGCGGTCGACTCCGGGGAAGGCCCCGAACACCGCGGCGGCCTCCCGCAGCCCGTCGAGGCCGGGCGCGGGCGGCAGCCCGCCCTCCAGGTGGGCGCGGGCCACCTTCGCCGGTACGCACATCCGCCAGGCGTCGGTGACCAGCTCGGCCAGCTCCCCGTGGCCGAGGGCGGACATCCGGGCGTGCACCCAGTTGTAGCGCAGGTCACCGGCGCCGGGCAGGGAGAACTTCGCCGGCTCGGACGCGACCAGCGCGGCCCGCTCCTCCTTGGGAAAGGCGAACCCGAGCTCGCTCTCGTCCCGGGAGAGGGCGAGGTAGACGATCCGCCCGATCCGGAACTTCACCCGGTCGCGGACGAGGTGCTCCTCGGTGCGCGGCAGCGCGAGCGCGAGCCGCCGTACGTCTTCCACGGTCACCACCATGGCGAAAGTCTCGCAGCCCCCGGCGCCGGGGGCGGGGGCGGTCACGTTAGTCTCGACGGGTGGACCCGAAGACCAGAAACCGTGTCATGGCCGGTGTGCTCGTGCTGATGTTCGTCGTCGTCGCCGTGGCGGCCGCCGTCGGACAGTAGGACCCGCCCGGCGGCCGCCCCGGCCGGCCCGCTACCAGGCGAAGGCCTCCGGCGAGGCCCCCGGCCCCGGGAAGACCTCGTCCAGGGAGGCGAGGAGTTCCCCGGAGAGTTCCAGCTCCACCGCCCGCAGCGCGGAGGCGAGCTGCTCGGCGGTACGGGGACCGACGATCGGTCCGGTGACGCCGGGCCGGGTCAGCAGCCAGGCCAGGGCCACTTCGCCGGGCTCCAGGCCGTGCTTGTCGAGCAGGTCCTCGTACGCCTGCACCTGCGCCCGTACCGAGCTGTTGGCCAGCGCGTCCGCCGACCGGCCGGAGGCACTGCGCCCCGACTCGGCCGCCTTGCGGATCGCGCCGCCCAGCAGGCCCCCGTGCAGCGGGGACCAGGGGATGACGCCGAGTCCGTACGCCTCGGCGGCCGGGATGACCTCCATCTCGGCGCGCCGCTCGGCGAGGTTGTAGAGGCACTGCTCGCTGACCAGTCCGAGCCGACCCGTGCGGGCGGCGGTCTCGTTGGCCTGCGCGATCTTCCAGCCGGGGAAGTTGGAGGAGCCCGCGTAGAGGATCTTGCCCTGCTGGACGAGGACCTCGATGGCCTGCCAGATCTCCTCGAAGGGGGTCTGCCGGTCGACGTGGTGGAACTGGTAGACGTCGATGTGGTCGGTCCGCAGCCGCCTGAGGCTGTCATCGACGGCGCGGCGGATGTTCAGGGCCGAGAGCCGGTCGTAGTTGGGCCACGCCGCGCCCTCGGGGGCCATCGAGCCGTAGACCTTGGTGGCGAGCACCGTCTTGTCGCGGCGGCCGCCGCCCTGGGCGAACCAGGTCCCGATGATCTCCTCGGTGCGGCCCTTGTTCTCACCCCAGCCGTACACATTGGCGGTGTCGAGGAAATTGATGCCGGCGTCGAGGGCCGCGTCCATCAGGGCGTGGCTTTCGGCCTCGCCCGTCTGGGGGCCGAAGTTCATGGTGCCGAGGACGAGTCGGCTGACCTTGAGTCCGGTGCGTCCGAGCTGCGTGTACTTCATGGGCCCCAAGCCAACTGCTTCGAGTCCACTCCAGGCAAGACCCCGCCGGTGTCGGCGTGTTACGGCTCGCGGGCGGGGCGGTAGGGGCCGCCGATGCCCCAGGCCTGGTGCAGGACGGCCGCGAACTCGCCCGCCAGGCGGTGTTCTCCGGAGGCGTTGGGGTGGGTGCCGTCGTAGGTGTCGTGGGCGATCTCGTACGCCTGCGGGCGCGCGGCCAGCAGGACCGGCGAGGCGTCGGTCGTGAGGTCGGCGACCGCCTTGGCGAGCAGTTCGTTGAACCGGGTGACCTCCGCCGCGAAGGGCGGGTCCTCCTGGGCGCGGACGTTCGGGATGACGGGCAGGAACACCATGCGGATCCCGGGGCGCGCCCGGCGCGCCGCGTCGACGAAGAGGCGCACGTTGGCCGCGGTCTGCTCGGCCTTGGTGTAGAAACCGAGGTCGATCAGGCCGAGGGAGACGAGCAGGACGTCGGCGCGGCCCTCGTGGGCGGCGGGGCCGATGAGCGGGGCCATGTGCTGCCAGCCCTCGCCCCAGCCGGCGAGGTGGCGGCGGGCGTCGGCGGGGAAGCCGGGGGCGGCGTAGGCGTGGCTGGTGCCCGCGCCGGTGGCGGCGTCGTAGAGCGCGGTGCGCGGGCCGACGATCTCGAAGGGGCCGTCCAGGGTGGCGGCCAGGTGCTGCCACATCCGGTAGCGCCAGGTGTAGTCGCCGGCGCGTCCGATGGTCATGGAGTCGCCGACGAACATGAAACGCATCCGGTCATCATCGCGGATCACGCGACAGGTATTCCTGTGATGCCGGACACGCCGGACGGGCTGGCAGGCTGGGGGAATGCGCCTGTTGCCCGTACGGACCGCCCTTCCCTCCGTCCCCGCCGTTGCGGCCGCCCTGCTGTGCGCGGCCCTGCTGGCGGGGACCGCCGCCCCGGCCGTGGCGGCCCCGGCGGACGACCGGCCCGGCGCGTCCGGGTTCACCATCACCGATCCGCGGATCACGGAGTCGAGCGGACTGGCGGCGAGCCGGATCCACCCCGGCGTCTACTGGACGCACAACGACAGCGACGACGGCCCGTACGTGTACGCGGTGGACTCGGCGACGGGCCGGACCGTGGCCCGGGTGACGATGAGCGGCATCGGGACCCCCCGTGACGTCGAGGCCATCTCGCTCGGCCCCGACGGGCAGTTGTACGTCGGGGACATCGGGGACAACCGGGACGGCACCTGGGACCACGTGTGGATCTACCGCTTCCCGGAGCCGAAGGAGCTGCGCGACACCACCGTCAAGGCCGAGCAGTTCACGGTGACCTACGCCGACGGGCCGCGCAACGCGGAGGCCCTGATGGTGCATCCGGTGACGGGCCGGGCGTACATCGCCAGCAAGAACGAGCAGCGGGGCGGCCTGTACGAGGGTCCGGAGCGGCTGTCGGCGGACGGTCCCAACGTCTTCCGGCGGGTCGCGGACGTGCCGTGGGTGACGGACGGGGCGTTCTCGCCGGACGGCGGGCGGCTGACGCTGCGCGGCTACTTCACGGCCCGTACCTACCCGTGGAAGGACGGCCGGCCCGAGGGCGGGGGCGAGCGGGTGGACGCGCCGTGGCAGGGGCAGGCGGAGTCGGTGACGTACACCCCGGACGGGAAGACGCTGATGTTCGGGGCGGAGGGTGCGAACAGCAGGGTGGTGGCCGTTGCGGTGGTCCCGCCCGGACCGGCCGCCGGGGGCGGTCCCTCCGCCTCCGGTCCGGCCCCCTCCGGTGCGGCGGGCGGCGGGAACGGGGACCGGGCGGACGGCGGGCCGGCCGGCCGGGGCGGCGGCTACGGCAAGGGCGTGCTCGTGCTGGCGGCGGCAACGGCCCTGGTCGTCGGGGGAAAGCGGCTGTTCAGGCGGCGGTCCGGCAGCTGAACACGAGGGGAACCGGCGGGAGTCGGGCCGCGTCCCTGCCCACGGAACGGGACTGGTCATGTCCATGGCCGCCGTGACGTGGTGGGAGGGGTACCGGAAATGAGAGCGGCGATGTCCTCGGCCGCCGTGGCGCCGCGGGACAGGTTCGACCGGTTCACGGACGTCGTGGCGCGCTCCCTCGCGCCGACCGCGATCCGCTGCGTGGACCCCGGCGGTTTCCGCGCCGACGCCGCCGTTCTGGACCTGGGCCCCGTCCGGGTCTCCACCTTCCACTACGCCCCGCTGCGCTCGCGCCGCACCCCGGGCCACATCCGCCGGGGCGACCCCGGGCAGTACCAGCTGGCCCTGGTCACCGGCGGCCCCATGTGGGTCGACCGGCACCGGGCCGACTCGGGGCCGGTCGACGGAGACCTGGTGCTGTGGGACACCTCCCACCCCTACGAGGCGGGCGCCCCCGGCGAGGACGACGCCCTGGTCCGCGCCGTCGTCCTGCAGATCCCCCGCACCGCGCTGCCGCTGCGCCCCGACCGGGTGGACCGGCTGCTCGCCCAGCGGATCCCGGCCGGCCGGGGCACGGGCGCGGTCCTGGCCCGGTTCCTCGGCTCGGTCGACGCCCACGCGGAAGGCTGCGGGGAACGGGAGCTGGCCCACCTGGGCACCGCCGCCCTGGGGCTCGCGGCGGCCTGCCTCGCCGAACGCCTCGACGTGCACGACGACCTCCCCGCCGAGGCCCGCGAGGAGGTGCTGCTGCGGCAGATCGACGCCTTCATCGAGCGCAACCTCGGCGACCCGGAGCTCACCCCCGGGATGGTCGCCGCCCGCCACCACATCTCGCTGCGCCGCCTGCACCTGCTCTTCCAGGGGCGGCCGGAGGGGGTCGCCGCCTCCATCCGGCGCCGCCGGCTGGCGGGCTGCCGCGCCGACCTGCTGCGGCCCGCGCTGGCCGGGCGGCCCGTCCACGCGATCGCCGCCCGCTGGGGGTTCACCAGCGCGGCCGTCTTCAGCCGGGCGTTCCGGCAGGCCTACGGGACCAGCCCGTCGGAACTACGCCGGACCGGCCCGGCCGGACGGCTGCCGTGACGGGGCCGGCGGCTGATCGGGCAGGGGGCGTTGCGCGCAAGGTCAACGATCCTTGCGCGCAGCGCACGGGCCGGTGCCCGGCCACGCCCTAAGCTCGATTTCCGGCCACCGCCGGGGCAACCCGGCAGGTGCCGCCCGCCGGGCCCCAGGGGCCCCGGGCATCGCGGCCCCGGGCCGGGCCGGGTTCAGGCCCGGTCGTCGATCGGGATCTGCTGGTGCGGGCCCTTGCCGTTCACGGGGGTGACGGCAGGGGCTTGCGGGGCTTCCGGCGCCTGCCGGGGCTCCGGCGACGGCTGGGCCATCGAGGCCAGCATCTGCCGGGCCATGCCCAGGCCCGCGCCGCCCATCGTGAGGGCCTTCGCGAACATCTCGGACATCCCCTCGGCCCCGTTGAGCAGCACCATGTGCTCGACGTTCCCGAACGCTCCCGCGCCCGCCTCGACGATCGCCGGCCAGTTCTCGGCGAGCTGCTGCGCGACCACCGCCTCCTGGTTCTCCGCCAGCGCGGCGGCCCGCGCCTTGATCGCCTCGGCCTCGGCGAGGCCCTTCGCCTTCGCCGCCTCCGCCGCCGCCAGGCCGTTCGCCCGCGCCGACTCGGCCGCCGCGAGGCCCTTGGCCTGGGTGGCCGCCGCCTCCGCCTCACCGCTCGCCCGCATCGCCGTCGCCGCCGCGAGCCCGCGCGCCTCGGTGGCCTGGGCCTCGGCGGACGCGGCCGTCCGCACCCGGGTCGCCTCGGCGGCCGCCGCCAGCTCCGTCTCCTTCGCCTTGGCCTGCGCCGCCGAGATGCGGGCGTCGCGCTCCGCCTCGGCGAGGGTCCTCGTCTGGTACGCCGCCGCGTCCGCGGGCTTGCGCACGTCGGCCTGGAGCTGCTGCTCGCGCCGGTGCGCCTCCAGCTCCGCCACCCGGGTCTCCTGGACGACGACCTCCTGCTTGGCCGCGGCCTCCGACAGCGGGCCCGCCTGGCGGGCGGTGGCCGCGGCCTTGTCCCGCTCGGCCTGGTAGCCGGCCTGGAGGATCTCGCTGTCGCGGGTGGCCTCCGCCATCCGCGCGAAGGCCGTCTGCTCGGCCTCGGTCGCCAGCCGGTTCGCCTCGGCCTGCGCGATGCGCGCGTCCCGCTGCACAGCGGCCGCGTGCGGCATGGCCAGGTTCTTGATGTAGCCGGTCGGGTCCTCGATCTCGTGGATCTGCAGCGAGTCCACGATCAGACCCAGCTTCTCCATCTCGGTCCCGCAGGCCGCCCGCGTCTGCCCGGTCAGCTTCTCGCGGTCACGGATCATGTCCTCGACCGTCAGGCCGCCGACGATGGAGCGCAGATGGCCCGCGAAGACGATGTGCACCCGCTCCGGCATCATCTTCTGCTGGTCCAGGAACCGGCGCGCGGCATTGGCGATGGACACCATGTCGTCGCCGATCTTGAAGATCACGACGCCCTTCACCCGCAGGGGGATGCCCTGGTGGGTGACGCAGTCCACGTTCAGCTGGGTCTCGTTCAGATCCAGCGAGAGTTTGCGGACCGCCTGCACCCCGGGCAGCACCAGCGTTCCGCGCCCGGTGACGATCCGGAAGCCCATGCCCTCGCCGATGCCCTCGGTCTTGTGCGTGGAGCCGGAGATGACGAGCGCCTCGTTCGGTTCGGCCACCCGCCACATGAGCTTGAACAGGCCGATCAAGGCAATGATTGCGGCGAGTACGATTCCCGCCACGACGCCGATAGCCATCGGCAACGCCCCCTTATCGCGGTGCCGTTCGACACCGACGAGGGCGAGTCTGCGCCTGGTGGGGCCGCCGGAGAAGTGGCGGGATCATTCTTGTCGCCATCTTGATACGCACGGGTGCCGCGGACCGGACCGGCCGGTGGACATGACAGGGTGGACGGATGACGGCGCACCCTTCCCGGCCCCCTGCCGACCTGCTCGCAGCGCGTGAGCGCGTCTACGTTCCCTGCGGGTTCGACTGCTCGCCGCCGGTCCCCGAGGCCGAGAGCGCCGCGTACGACGCGTGCGCGTTCACCCTGGACGGCCTCGCCGTCCGCTTCCGGTCGGCCAGGACGACGCCCACCAAGGCGGGCCAGTTCGTCACCGTCTGGAAGAGGGCCCCGGGCGGAGGACCCATCGCGCCCTTCGACGTGTCGGACCCGGTCGACCTCTTCGTCGTCAGCAGCCGGGACGGCGAAGGCTTCGGCCAGTTCGTCCTGCCCCTCGGCGTGCTCCGCCGCCGGGGCGTCGTCTCGGTGGACGGCGCCGGGGGCAAGCGGGCCTTCCGGGTCTACCCGCCGTGGGTGACCACCACCAGCCGGCAGGCGGAGCGTACGCAGGCCTGGCAGCTGGAGCACTTCCTGTCGCTGGACGGCCCCGTCGACACCGCCCGCGCGCGGGAGCTGTACCGCGCTCAGCCGACCGGATAGGCGGCCATCACGTACACCGTGCGCGGCGGAAGGTGCTCGACGACCGTCACGAGGGTTCCGACCGTCAGCAGGCCCTCGCCCGGGGCCGGATGGGCGAGGAAGTGCTCGGCCCCGCCCCGGATCCGCACGATGACCTCTCCGACCAGGCCCGGCCCGACGGTCCCGGTCACCCGGCCGGTCATCCCCACCATGTCAGCGTCCGTCTCCCCCATTCCCCGAGCGTACGCGGGGAACGGGTCCGGGGGACGGGTCAGGAGTGGCCGAGGTCGGCGGACGGGAGGTCGGCCTCCGGGACCGAGCCGGTCCCCGCCGCGGGCCGCAGCGGGAACTCGTCCGTCGCCATCGAGTCGAGCACCGGCGGCGCCGGCCGGAGCGGCTTCGGCATGACGGCGGCCTCCGAATGGCCCCCGCACCCGTAGGAGAGGGACACCAGCCGGCCGTCGGCCGGTCCGAACTCGTTCGCGCAGATCCCGAAGGCCTGGCCCAGCGACCCGCCGATCGCGACGAGGAAGCCGCAGGAGACGCACGACGCGGGCGCCGCCTGCGCCATCGGGGTCTTCGCGCCGAAGGACTCGTCCCAGCGGTCGGCCGCGCTGTGCAGCCCGTACCGCGAGAGCACCCGTGCCCGCCGCATGCCCAGTTCCTCGGCGACGGCCGTGATGGAGCCGCGCGCGGGGACGACCACCCGGTCGGTGACGTCGGCGTCCTCGGCCTCGACCAGTTCGGCCATCTCGGTGGAGACCACCGCGTTCGGCGGCGGGGCGTCCTCACCCGAGTAGCCCGGCTCCAGCCGCAGGTCGTCCGCGTCCGTGGGGAGCAGGTCCCCGGGGCCCATGTCCCCCGGCCGCAGCCGCTCGCTCCACGGCACCCACTCGGGTGCCTGCAGGGCGTCCTCGCCGGGCAGCAGCACCGTTTCGTTGAGGGTGACGTTCTTCGCGCGGGAGGCGCGGGTCACGGTGACGGCCCAGCGCCAGCCGCGGTAGCCCGGTTCCTTGCACTCGAAGAAGTGCGTGACGACCCGGTCGCCCTCCGCTACGGCGGAGACGTGCTCGCCCACCACGCCGGGGAAGGCGGCCTCCTCGGCCGCCGCGCGGGCGAGTTCTACCGCCTCGACGCACAGGCGGTCAGGGGTACGCGGGGTACGGCTTCGCGTCGTCGTCGCAGCACTCACAGGTCTCGTTCTCTCCTACGCCGTCTCACGAGTGCGCCGTCCGTACTGTCGTCCACAACGACCCGTCGGTCTCGTCCGTACGTAGCGCGGGCGGAGCGGACCAGAGGGCCGCGTCGACGTCCGCGCCCGATCGGCCTCGGGCGCACCCCACTGCGATCCATTCTGCGGGATCGCGAAGAGGCGCGCGGCCAAGAGCAACCGCCGGTGGCGCGCTACGCACGCTACCTCCTCCGAAGCCTTCGGCCCACATGCGAGGTCCGATTCGCGGACATCCCGGTGGCCCGCGACGCGCCGGGGCGGCCCCGGGAGGGCCGAGTGGGGCACTATGGCCACGTGGCACCCGTACGGTCGTCCGTCGACGGCTCGGGACCGGCCAGACGGGCCGGCCGGGCCGTCGGGCGTGCCCTGCACCTCCCCATCACCGGTACGGCGCGCGGAATCCGGCGCGCCACGCACGCCCACGGGGCGGGTGAATCGGGCCTCGGCCGGCTGATCGAACTGCACGCCATCAACGGCGCCGGCGATGTGATGATCACCGTCGCGCTGGCTTCCACGGTGTTCTTCTCCGTTCCCACGGACGAGGCGCGCGGCCGGGTGGCCCTGTACCTGGCCATCACCATGGCCCCTTTCACCCTGCTGGCCCCCGTGATCGGGCCGCTGCTGGACCGGCTGCCGCACGGGCGGCGCGCGGCGATGGCGTGCGCGATGCTGGCGCGGGCCCTGCTGGCGGTGATGATGTCCGGCGCGGTGGCCACCGGCGGCCTGGAGCTGTACCCGGCGGCGCTGGGGGTGCTCGTCGCGTCGAAGGCGTACGGGGTCGTGCGCAGCGCCGTGGTGCCGCGGCTGCTGCCGCCGAAGTTCTCACTCGTCAAGGCGAACTCCCGGGTCACGCTCGCCGGCCTGCTCGCGACGGGCGCCGCCGCGCCGGTGGCGGCCGGGCTGCACGCGATCGGACCGCCGTGGCCGCTGTACGGGGCCTGCGCGATCTTCGTGTGGGGGACGTTCGCGGCGTTCCAGCTGCCGCACAAGGTGGACGAGGCGAAGGGGGAGCGGCGGGCACGGCTGTCCACCCACGAGGCGCACTCGAAGCGTCCGGGGCTGCGGACGGTCAGCCGGCCGGTGCTGTGCGGGCTGCTGGCGAACGCGGCGATGCGCGCCCTGTCGGGGTTCTTGATCTTCTTCCTGGCGTTCCTGCTGCGCGAGCACCCCCTGGCGGGGCAGAGCGCGGCGGTGTCGCTCGGGATCGTCGGCGTGTCGGCGGGAGTGGGCAACGCGGCGGGGACGGCCGTGGGCGCGTGGCTGCGGGCCCGGGCCCCGGAGGCCATCATCGCGGCGGTGCTGGCGGTGACGCTCACGGTGGCGGTGCTGGCGGCGGTGCTGTTCAGCGGGCTGCTCATGGCGGTGCTCGCCGGGACGGCGGGGTTCTGCCAGGCGCTGGCGAAGCTGTCGCTGGACGCGATGATCCAGCGGGACGTGCCGGAGGCGGTGCGGACGTCGGCGTTCGCGCGGTCGGAGACGGCGCTGCAGGTGGCGTGGGTACTGGGCGGCGGGATCGGGATCGTGCTGCCGCTGAACGGGGTGCTGGGGATGGCGGTCGCCGCCACGATGGTGGCCGCGGGCACGGTCATGGCCTTCCGCGGCCTCCTGGCGACCCCGCGCCCGCACCGTCCGGGCTCCGCCCGCACCCGCGTGGCGTAGCGCCCGCCGCCCGGCGGAACCCGGCCACGCCGTCGTGTGGGGCGCGGGGCCCGGGGGCCGGCCCCCCGATCCGGCGCCGCACACGAACGCGCCGGTGCGGGGGCCCGGCCAGGGCCCCGAGGGGGTCGGGGCGGCTGCGCGCGCGTGGTCCCGTACCGCCCGGCCAGGGCCGCGGCGTGGCCGAAGACCCCCCGTGCGGCGGCGCGGGCCGGTGGCCCGATAGCCTTCGGCTCATGACCGCACCGCTTTTCCCGGGTAGGGCCCGCCGCAGCGTCGCGGCCCTCGGAGCCGTCTCTGCCGGCCTCCTCCTCCTGTCCGCCTGCGACAAGCCGACGCCGCTCGCGACGGTGACCGTCGGCAGCTCGTCGGTGTCCGCCGAGTCCGAGTGCCGCGGCGACGGCAAGGACCTCTCCATGGACAAGGTCCAGGAGTGCCTCACCGGCGTCAAGAACGCCAAGACCATCGAGTACGGCCGTGGCGACACGCTGCGCCTGGGCGTCGAGCCCGCCGTCGTCGAGGACGGCAAGAAGTGGCAGGCGGTCCTCGACGGGCAGCCGATCACGGAGCCGTCCGGCAACACCTACCGCAGCTTCCAGGGCGCCGACGTCTTCGCGACCGGCGGCCAGGGCGAGGCGCCGGCCTCGAAGATGCTCGGTTTCGTCCAGGTCGGCGAGGACGGCAAGCCGCTCGCCGTCTGGTCCTTCAAGCTCAAGCTGAAGTAAGCCGGGACCGCCGTGCGCGCGCTCGTCGTGACCGCGGTGGCCGCGGAGGCCGACTCCGTGGCCACCGGTCTGACCCCTCATCCGGACCCGGTCACCCCCGAGCCGCGCCGGCTGCGCGGCGGGTACCTCATCACCCGCCGTGACCTGCCCGGCGCCGCCGTCGACGTGCTCGTCGGCGGTGTCGGCCCGGCCGCGGCCGCGGCCGCCACGGCCACCGCGCTCGCGCTGGCCGACTACTCCCTCGTCATCTCCGCCGGCATCGGCGGCGGGTTCGTGCCCGCCGCCCCGCTCGGCTCCCTCGTGGTCGCCGACGCGATCGTCGCCGCCGACCTGGGGGCCGGCACCCCCGACGGTTTCGTCCCCGTCGACGCGCTCGGCTTCGGCCGGAGCGTGCACCTGCCGCCCGCCGAACTCGCCGCCCGGGCCGCCGAGGCCGCCGGGGCTCTGCTCGCGCCCGTGCTGACCGTGTCCACCGTCACCGGCAGCGCCTCCCGCGCCGCCGAGCTGGCGGCCCGCCACCCGATGGCCGGGGCCGAGGCCATGGAGGGGTTCGGGGTGGCGGAGGCCGCCGCCGCGTACGGGCTGCCCGTGCTGGAGGTCCGCGCCGTGTCCAACGCCGTCGGGCCGCGCGACCGGGACGCCTGGCGGATCGGGGACGCGCTGGGCGCGCTCGCCGCCGGATTCCGCGCGCTGGGCCCCGTACTCGTCTCCTGGGGAGAACGCCATGAGCACCGTTGAGCCGATCGCGATCGCCTACTCGCCCTGCCCGAACGACACCTTCGTCTTCGACGCCTGGGCGCACGGCCGGGTCCCGGGCGCGCCCGCCCTCGACGTGACCTTCGCCGACATCGACATCACCAACGGCATGGCCGAGCGCGGCGAGCTGGACGTGCTGAAGGTGTCCTACGCGGTGCTCCCCTGGGTGCTGGAGGAGTACGCGCTGCTCCCCTGCGGCGGCGCCCTGGGCCGGGGCTGCGGACCGCTGGTGCTGACGCGCGAGCCGGGCCTGGACCTGGGCGGGAAGACCGTCGCGGTGCCGAGCGAGCGCTCGACGGCGTACATGCTGTTCCGGCTGTGGGCGGCGGACGTGCTGCCCGCGGGGGTCGGCGAGGTGGTCGTGCTGCCGTTCCACGAGATCATGCCGGCGGTGCGCGACGGGCGGGTGGACGCCGGGCTGGTCATCCACGAGGCCCGGTTCACCTACCAGGACTACGGGCTGCACTGCCTGGCCGACATGGGCGAGCACTGGGAGTCCACGACCGGTCTGCCGATCCCGCTCGGCGCGATCATCGCCAAGCGCTCCCTGGGCGCCGAGACGCTGCGCGCGCTGGCCGGGTCGGCGCGGGCGTCGGTGCGGATGGCGTGGGAGGACCCGGAGGCGTCACGGCCGTACGTCCGCGCGCACGCGCAGGAGCTGGACCCGAAGGTCGCCGACCAGCACATCGGCCTGTACGTCAACGAGTTCACCGCCGACCTGGGCGAAGCCGGGTACGCGGCGGTCCGCGGGCTGCTGACCAGGGCCGCCGCCGAGGGGCTGGTTCCGGCCATCGGGCCCGACGCGCTGCGCTTCCCGTAGCGCAACGGCACGGCCGGCGCCGGACGCGCGCGTGCCCCGCGGCTCCGGGGAGCGGCGGGGCACGCGCGGACGCGACGGGATCAGACGTCGAGCTGGTCGGCCACCGCGCGGAGCAGGCCGGCGATCTTCGTGCCGTGCACCTTGTCGGGGTAGCGACCGCGCTCCAGCATCGGGGTGATGTTCTCCAGCAGGGTCGTGAGGTCCTGCACGATCGAGGCGAGCTCGTCGGGCTTGCGGCGCTGGGCGGCCGCGACCGAGGGTGCCGGATCCAGGACCGTCACCGAAAGTGCCTGGTCACCGCGCTGTCCTGCGACGACTCCGAACTCGACGCGCTGCCCGGGCTTGAGGGCCTCGACCCCGTCGGGAAGCACCGACGAGTGGACGAAGACATCGCCGCCGTCGTCGCGGGAGAGAAAGCCGAAGCCCTTCTCGCTGTTGAACCACTTGACCTTGCCGGTAGGCACGTCCGTCCTCTGTCCTTGTGCTCGTCGGGTCCGGTGGGCCGGGATGAACGGCTCCGGATAGCAGTGCAGCGGGTCCTTCGACCCGCCCCCTCCAGGCTAGTGGTCCGGAAACGGGTGACAAGACGTTCCCCGGTCCTTCCCGCTTCACGGCTTCGGCCAGGGAACTACCCTGGTGGGGTGACTGTTACTCCTCATCCCGACGACGCGCGGCCCGGCGACGGCCTCGTCAAGGCCGGCGGCATCGTGTTCGCCGTCGGCGCCGTGGCGACCCTCGTGACGATGGCCCCGCTGTTCCTCGGCACCGATCCGTTCCCCTCGTACGCGTGGGCCGTCTGCATGCTCATGGGCGTCGGGTTCGCCGTCTCCGCTGCGGGCGTGCTGCGTTCCGCCGCCGCGCAGCGCAAGGCGGCCCGGGCGTCCCAGGCCGCCTGACGGCGCGTACGGTGCTCAGACCTCGCGGGTGGCGACGTACTCGGCGAGCCACTGCGGCAGCGCGGTGAGGTCGGGCAGCACCACGTCGGCGCCGGCGGCGCGCAGTTCGGCTTCGGGACAGGGGCCCGTGGGAACCGCCACTGAGAGCGCTCCCGCGGTGCGGGCGCCGCGGACGTCGCCGACGTGGTCGCCCACGTAGATCTGGGCTCCGTGCTCGCGCAGGGCGCCCGCCTTGGCCTCGGCCCACAGCCAGCCGATGACGGCATCGGGTTCGATGCCGAGGTGTTCCAGGTGGTGGATGGCGTTCGGGGTGTTCTTGGCGGTGACGACGATCGCGCGGCCGCCGAGCGCCTGGACGGCCTTGATCGCCTCGCGGGCGCCGGGCATGGCCGGGGTCGGCTCGATGGCGTGCGAGGGGTACATCTGCCGGTACCGGTCGGTCATCTCCGGGATCTCCTCGGGGGTGAACCAGTACGCGAGTTCCTCCTCCAGCGGCGGGCCGAGGCGCGTGATCGCCTGGTCGGCGTCGATGAACCTGCCGGTGGCGGCGGAAAGGGCCTGGTAGGCGGCCTTGATGCCGGGCCGGGAGTCGATGAGCGTCATGTCGAGGTCGAACCCGACGGTCAGCTGCGCGGGGACGGTGGGCTCTGGGGGGGTGGAAGTCATGGTTCCCATTTTGCAGAGGCCCGGCAAAGTCCAGGGAACCTACATTGATTCGCTTCTTGCCGGGCGGTGAAATTTAGCGAAATGTCAGCTCGGCGCTTGGTGATTCCTCCAGGCAGTCTCCAACGGCGCGTAGGACCGTCTCGACGGCAGGGACCACCCGGACGGTCCGGAAGGCCCCGCCGGGACTGCCCGGACGGTCCGGGAGGCGCGGAGGGCACTGCCCGGACGGTCCGGGGGGATGGCCCGGACCGATCCGGACGGGACGGCCGGGCGCCACTGTGCGGACAGGGCCTAGCGGCGGCGGGAGCGCCAGGCCAGGTAGGCGGCCGTGGTGATGCCCGCCGTACGGGCCAGGGCGGGCCACAGGTCGCGGAAGGCGGCGCCCATCTGCTCGCGCGGCAGCTGCTCGCCCCAGTTGCCGGCGGCGCGGCCCCACACCCACAGCATCCCGGCCGTGAAGACGGCCGCGGGCAGCCCGAGGACGACCCACTTGCGCTCGGCGGGGCCGAGGACGCGGGAGGCGTAGGCCAGCAGCACGCCGGCTCCGAGCAGGGGCCAGTACGCGGTGATCGTCCCGGCGACGAGCAGCAGGGCCGCCAGCAGCAGGAAGACGTGCGGGCGCCGGCGGGCCGCCGCCGGGGCGGGGGCCTCCTCCGGCCCGGCCGCCGCCTTCCGCCGCTCGTTCCGCTCCCGCAGGAACCGCACGAGCCGACGGCCCGGGGAGCCCTCCGGCGCGGGGGCCGTCCCGGGGGCCGGCGGCTCCTCTTCCGCCCCCTTCTCCGGCTCCTTCTCCGGCTTCCTGAAGAGGTCCGGGATCTCGATGCCGCCCGCGAAGCCCTCCACCTGCGGCCCCGCCCCCGACGCGCCCGGGGCGAAACTCCACCAGTCGGGCTCGACGCCGTCGGCGGGGCCGAGTTCGTCGAGTCCGGCGAGGTGGGGCGGGACGTTCTGCGGCTCCTTCGGAGGCGTCGGGGCCGGCTTGCGCCACAGTCCGCCGCCGCGCTGCACCGGGACCGCGGGGACCGACGGCGCCGAGGGGGCCGAGGGGGCCGCCGCCGGGGCGGGCGGGCGGGCGGGGCGGGTCAGTTCGCCCAGGGTGTCCAGGACCTCCTCCGGCGTGCCGATCCGCTCCAGGATCCGCCGCACGGCCGCCGGCGTCTCCGGTTCGTACTTGGCGCGCCGACGGTCGATCTCGTCCCGCAGCCCCGACACCAGCCTCATCCGGTCGCCCGACGACAGCTGCCTGCGCTGCGCCAAGTCCCCGACCCGGCTCAGATATTCGTAGACCAGATGGTCGCTCTCGATCCCCACGCCCCGGCTCCTCACGTCCCGCCTGACAGGAAGGTAGCGCGTGCGTCCATGGAGCAGCCGACGGCACAGCGGATACCGTTGACCGGATGGGGACCGGCCGACGACCGGCCGACGTGACCAGGAGGCGACCACCGTGCCCGAGGCAAGCACCGGCAGTGCTACGGCGAACCCCCCGCGCTCCCTCGCCGAGGCGCTGCGCGCCCGCGACGACGTGGCGCTCGCCGCCCTGCTGCACGCACGCCCGGACCTGCTGAACCCGGTGCCCGGCGACGTCACCCAGCTGGCCACCCGGGCCGGCACCCGCGCGTCGGTGGTGCGGGCCCTGGACCGGCTGGACCGGTTCGCGCTGCAGACGGCCGAGGCCCTCGCGGTGGCGCCCGACCCGTGCCCGTACCCGGTGCTGGAGTCGCTGCTGACCGGCGGCGAGGACGAGGCCGCCCGCGCCGCCCTCCCCCGGGCGCTGGGCACCTTGCGCGACCAGGCCCTGGTGTGGGGCGACGAGGAGCGGCTGCGTCTGGTCCGCACCGCCCGCGAGTTGCTGGCCCCGTCCGCGCAGCGGCCCTCGCCGACCGGGCTGGGGCCCACCGTCGCCGAGGCCACCGCCGGGATGTCGCCGACCCGGATCCAGGAGATCGTCGCGGCGGCGGGGCTGCCCGCCACCCATGACCCGGTGTCGGCGGTGACGGCCCTGACCGGGCTGTTCACCGACCCCGTGCGGATGTCGGCGCTGCTGGACGAGGCCCCGGCCGAGGCCCACCAGGTGCTGGAGCGGCTCGTGTGGGGGCCGCCGTACGGGGAGGTGACCCCGAATCCGACGCCGCCGGTGCGCTGGCTGCGCGACCGGGGGCTGCTGCTGCCCGCGACGGCCCGGACGGTGGTGCTGCCCCGCGAGGTGGCGCTGCACCTGCGCGGCGGGCTCGCGCACCGGCGGACGGCGCCGCTGGCCCCGGAGGTCGGCGCGCACCGGGAACACCGTCCACAGCTTGTGGACGCGAACGCCGCCGGGCAGGCACTGGCCGCGCTGGGGACCGTCGAGGAGCTGGTGAAGTCCTGGGAGCACGCCGGGCCGCTGGTGCTGCGGGCGGGCGGGCTCGCCGTGCGCGACCTCAAGCGGGCGGCGTCCACGCTGGACACCACCGAGGCGTCGGCGGCGTTCTGGGTGGAACTGGCCTACGCGGCCGGGCTGCTGGCCGGCGACGGCGAGGCCGACGAGCGCTACGCGCCCACCCCCGCCTTCGACGACTGGTGCGAGCTGCCGCCCGCCGAACGGTGGTCGGCGCTGGCCTCGGCCTGGCTGCCCGCCACCCGTACGGCCGGGCTGGTCGGCGAGCAGGACGCCAAGGGCCGCACCCTGTCCGCGCTCGGCCCCGACCTGGACCGCTCCGCCGCGCCCGAGGTCCGCCACCGGGTCCTGGACCTGCTGGCCGACCTGCCCGAGGGCGGCTCCCCCGACCCGGACGCGCTCCTGGACCGGCTCGCGTGGGAGCGGCCCGTGCGCGGGGCGAGCGACCTGCGGGCCAGGCTCGCGCACTGGACCCTGACCGAGGCGGAGGTCCTGGGCGTCACCGGCCGGGGCGCGCTCAGTGCCTTCGGGCGGGCCCTGCTGCGCCGCCTCGACCCGGCACCGCTGCTGTCCCCGCTGCTGCCGGAGCCGGTGGACCACGTCCTGCTCCAGGCCGACCTGACGGCGGTCGCGCCGGGGCCGCTGAGACGGCCGCTCGGCGACACCCTGGCGGTCCTGGCCGACGTCGAGTCCAAGGGCGGGGCGACGGTGTACCGCTTCACGCCCGGGTCGGTGCGCCGGGCCCTGGACGCCGGGCACACCGCCGTGGACCTGCACGCCTTCCTCACCGAGCACAGCCGGACCCCGGTGCCCCAGCCGCTGGCGTACCTGATCGACGACGTGGCCCGGCGGCACGGGCACCTGCGGGTCGGGGCGGCCTCCTCGTACGTGCGCTGCGACGACGACGCCGTGCTGGGCGAGATCCTGGCCGACAAGCGGTCGGCCGGGATGGGGCTGCGCCGCCTCGCGCCGACCGTGCTGGCGGCCCAGGCCGAACCGGGTGCGCTGCTGGAGGGGTTGCGGGCGATGGGCTACGCCCCGGCCGCGGAGTCCCGTACCGGCGACGTACTGGTGGCGCGGGCCGACGCGCACCGGACCCCGGCGCGGTCGGCGCCGGTGCCGGTCCCGGACGGGCCGCCGGTGCCGGACGCCACGCTGCTGGGCGCGGCGGTACGGGCGATCCGCGCGGGCGACCTCGCGGCGACGGCGGTCCGCAAGGAACCGGCCCCCGCGGGCGGCGCCGACGTGCCGGCCCCGGGTGAACTCCCGCGCACGAGCTCGGCCGAGACGCTGGCGACGGTGCAGGCGGCGGCGCTGACCGGTTCGGCGGTGTGGATCGGGTACGTGAACGCGGAGGGGGCCGCGAGCCAGCGGGTCATCGCCCCGGTGCGGGTAGAGGGCGGCTTCGTCACCGGTTACGACCACACGGCGGACGAGGTGCGCACGTACGCCCTCCACCGGATCACGGGGGTCGCGGAGCTGGCGGAGGACCAGGTCTGAAATCCGCTGGCCGACGGGCCTGCGGGCAGGGCAGTCTGACGGCATGTCCGCACTTCCCGCCGCCCCGGGCACACGCGGCGCGCCCGGCACGCCCGGCACGCCCGCGCCGGCCGCCGAGCCCGCGCACCGGATCCGCGCGGCCCACACCGACACCACGATCACGGTCTACCAGGCCTACTCCCCCGCCCTGGGCCTCCCGGCGGCCCGCGACGGCCGCTTCCCGCCCGCCTGGAAGCGCGAGCGGATGACGTGGATCAAACCGTCGTTCCTGTGGATGATGTACCGCTGCGGCTGGGCCACGAAGACCGACCAGGAGACCGTGCTCGCCGTCGAGATCACCCGCGCGGGCTTCGACCGGGCCCTCGCCGGCGCCTGCCTCTCGCACTACGTCCCCGGCGTGCACGCGGACCGCGACGCCTGGAAGGAGTCGGTGCGCAGCACGTCGGCCCGGGTCCAGTGGGACCCGGAACGCGACCCGCACCTGAACCCGCTGCCGTACCGCTCGCTCCAGCTCGGACTGTCGGGCCCCCTCTCGCGGGCCTACGCCGACGAGTGGACGGTCTCCATCCGCGACGTCACCCCGCTGGCCCGGGAGATCCACGGACTGCTCCGGACCGGCGACACCGGCGCGGCCCGGGCCCTCCTGCCCGTCGAAACCCCGTACCCGGCGGGCCCGCTGCCTCACCTGGGCGCGTAGTCGACCCGCCCGGCGTCGAAGGGCCACGCCTCGGCGAGCCAGCGGGACACCGTCCGGTACACCTCGGCGTCGAGGTGCGCACGGTCCTCCCGCACCCAGGAGCTGACCCGCACCCGCTCGGGGTCCTCCTTGCCGGGATGGATGTAGAGGCACCCGATGACCTCGTCCGGCCCCTCCAGCACGCTGTACGCGAACGCCTGCCGCTCGGCGAACTCCCGTGCGTGGCGCTCCAGGTCCGCGAGGTTGGCCGCGGCCGACATGCCCTCCACCGGCGGCCACCCCCGCCCCACGAAACCGGGCGTGGCCCGCACGTGCGCGATGCTGCCGGTCCAGGCGGCCAGATCCCTCGCGTTGTGCTCCGCCCCGAGCGGCTCCAGCCGGAACCCGCCCGCGTCCAGTCCCACCGGCACGACGAACCCGTCCGGCACGAAATCCCGCTGATCATCACTCATGCCCCGGACGGTACGCACCGCCTCCCCGGCCGCGCACCGCTTTTCCCCGCCCGGAGCCGGGCGGGCACCGGGCGGGCACCGGGCGGCCGCCGCAAGGGCACCGGGCGGGCACCGGGCGGCCGCCGCAAGGGCGCCGGGCGGGCGCCGGGCGGCCGCCGCAAGGGCGCCGGGCCGTCCGCGCGGCGCAGAACCCTCCCGCCCGCCCGGCGATACGGCAGACTGGAGGTTTGCCCGTCCTCGTCCGGACGGGCACCCACGCCGGAAAGGGGCGTTTGTGAACGGGCCTCTCATCGTCCAGAGCGACAAAACCCTCCTGCTGGAGGTCGACCACGAGCTCGCCGGTGCCGCGCGCCGGGCCATCGCGCCCTTCGCCGAGCTGGAGCGGGCGCCCGAGCACATCCACACCTACCGGATCACCCCGCTCGGGCTGTGGAACGCGCGGGCCGCCGGGCACGACGCCGAGCAGGTCGTCGACGCGCTCGTCGAGTTCTCCCGGTACCCCGTCCCGCACGCCCTGCTCGTCGACGTCGCCGAGACCATGGCCCGCTACGGGCGCCTGACCCTCTCCAAGCACCCCGTCCACGGACTGGTCCTGACCAGCACCGACCGGCCCGTGCTGGAGGAGATCCTGCGGTCCAAGCGGATCGTCCCGCTGGTCGGGGCCCGGATCGACGCCGACACCGTGGCCGTGCACCCCTCCGAGCGCGGGCAGATCAAGCAGACCCTGCTGAAGCTGGGCTGGCCCGCCGAGGACCTCGCCGGGTACGTCGACGGCGAGGCCCACGCCATCGACCTCGTCGAGGACGGCTGGGCGCTGCGCCCGTACCAGCAGCAGGCGGTCGAGGGCTTCTGGCACGGCGGCTCCGGTGTGGTCGTACTTCCCTGCGGCGCCGGAAAGACCCTGGTCGGCGCGGGGGCCATGGCCAAGGCCAAGGCGACGACGCTGATCCTGGTGACCAACACGGTCTCCGCGCGCCAGTGGAAGCACGAGCTGATCAAGCGGACCTCGCTGACGGAGGAGGAGATCGGCGAGTACTCCGGCACCCGCAAGGAGATCCGCCCGGTCACCATCGCCACGTACCAGGTCCTCACCACCAAGCGGAAGGGCGTCTACCCCCACCTGGAGCTCTTCGACTCCCGGGACTGGGGGCTGATCCTCTACGACGAGGTGCACCTGCTGCCCGCCCCCGTCTTCAAGTTCACCGCGGACCTCCAGGCCCGCCGCCGGCTCGGTCTGACCGCGACCCTGGTACGGGAGGACGGCCGCGAGTCGGACGTGTTCTCGCTCATCGGGCCGAAGCGGTTCGACGCGCCCTGGAAGGAGATCGAGGCGCAGGGCTACATCGCGCCCGCCGACTGCGTGGAGGTCCGCGTCAACCTCACCGAGTCGGAACGGCTCGCGTACGCGACCGCCGAGACCGAGGAGAAGTACCGCTTCTGCGCGACGACCGCGACGAAGCGCAAGGTCACCGAGGCGCTGGTGCGCAAGCACCAGGGCGAGCAGACCCTGGTCATCGGCCAGTACATCGACCAGCTCGACGAGCTGGGCGAGCACCTGGACGCGCCCGTCATCAAGGGCGAGACCTCCAACGCGCAGCGCGAGAAGCTCTTCGACGCGTTCCGCGAGGGCGAGATCAGCGTGCTGGTCGTCTCGAAGGTCGCCAACTTCTCCATCGACCTGCCCGAGGCCACCGTCGCCATCCAGGTGTCCGGCACCTTCGGCTCGCGCCAGGAGGAGGCACAGCGCCTGGGCCGGGTGCTGCGGCCGAAGGCGGACGGGCACGAGGCGCGGTTCTACTCGGTCGTCGCGCGCGACACGATCGACCAGGACTTCGCCGCGCACCGCCAGCGGTTCCTGGCCGAACAGGGCTACGCCTACCGGATCATGGACGCCGACGAGCTGCTGGCGAGTGACTGACCTCCCGCTCCAGGGGTGAACGCGGCCCGGGGAGCGCGCCCGCGGGGAGCGGCCGCGGGCGCGTACGCCCCGGCCGCCGCCGTCGGGCGGCCGCCCCGGTCAGGACGGCGAGCAACGGTACGCACCACACCCACAGGTGCGGCCGGTCCAGCAGCAGGGCCCGCCCGGCCGCCGACAGGTGGCGGGCCCAGAAGTCGGCGGAGGCCTGCGGGAGGACCAGCAGGCCGAGCAGCGCGGTCCCGGCGAAGCCGGCCAGAGCGGTCAGCCCCGCCCGGACGCGGCCGGTGAGCAGCAGGTACGGGATGAAGACCGCCGGGGTCAGGGTGATCCCGGCGGCGGTGCCCAGCGCGAAGCCCTTGCCGAGCGCGGCGCGCGGCCGGCCCAGGTCCCAGACCGCGAGGCAGGCGAGCGCCAGGTTGATCTGGCCGGGCAGCGGGCTCTGGAACAGCGGCTCCAGCCACAGACCGGCGATGGTGGCGGCGAGGACGGCGCCCGGCCGGGCCCGCAGGCCCGCGAGGCGGCAGGAGAGCAGGACCAGCAGGGCGAGCAGGCAGCCGTTCCCGAGGACGAGCACGGCCTTGAGCACCCCGGCGGGCAGCCAGGCGGCGGGCGTGAACAGGATCGCCGCGAACGGCGGATAAGCGGCGGGCGGACGCCATTCGGCCCCGGAGAAGCCGTACAGCAGGGCGTCGGCGGTCGGGATGCGCAGGACCACGCACAGCACGCCCAGCGCGAGCAGCGAGCCCGTGACCAGCACACCGACCAGGGGCGACGGCGAGCGGACGGAATCGGAGCTGCGGGTCACGCGCGTGACCCTAGTGGATCAGCGCAGAGGTGCCGCCGGTATCAGGCCATCGCGGGCCGACCGGTCAGCGGCGTATGACGCCGGCGTCCTCGGAGTACTCGCCCAGCACGACGACGCTCACGGCGGTCGTGGCGAAGACCTTCGCGGCGCGCAGCACGTCGCCGAACAGGTGACGGTGCCGGGATTCGGAGGTGGCGGTGGCGCCGCTCGGACGGCCGCCCTGAAGTGGGGTGAGGGTTGCGGTGCTCATGTATCCATGGTGCGCCTGCGCCTCCCGCTCCACATCGCCCTGCGGGCGGAACCGCACGGGCCCCGGCGTCCTCCTCACGGCCCATGCCGAACCCTGATGTCACCCCCGAGGTCTGACACTCCCCCGTATGACACCCGTACGGAGGTCCTGCCCCCACGGGACCTCGGACCCGGTAATCCGTTCGCGCCGGCCCGCCCCGCTGACTACAATCGCCGCTCTTGCCGCCTCCCGCCGCCGTACCGGGGAGAGCCACCCGCCGGACGGCAACCGGCGGGCTTCTGTTGCCGCACAGCTGGAGGCAGTCCCGTGTCCGCGCACGCCCCTGAAACCACCCCCGACGCCGCAGCCGACCCGCTCGGCCGGGAACGCGGCCACCTGAGCGCCTCGCGCGCCGCCCTGCGCGCCATGCGCGAGGACGTGGAGGCCCTCGACATCCGCGACGTCACCGCGAACTGGGTCAACGCCGTCGTCCTCCAGGCGCAGATCGACGACCGCATCAAGGCACTCGCCGACCTCACCCACACCCCGCTCTTCTTCGGCCGCCTCGACTACCTGCACGCCCCGGGCGCGGACCTGGCCGAGGGCGCGGAGGGCGAACAGTTCTACATCGGCCGCCGCCACGTCCACGACGCCGACGGCGACCCGATGGTCATCGACTGGCGCGCGCCCGTCTCGCAGCCCTTCTACCGCGCCTCGAAGAAGGACCCGCAGGACATCGCGCTGCGCCGCCGCTTCGGCTACACAGGCGGCGAGCTCACCGCGTACGAGGACGAGCACCTGTCCGACCCGGCCGAAGCGGCCGCCGTCAGCAAGCTCCTCCAGCAGGAGATCGAGCGCCCGCGCGTCGGCCCCATGCGCGACATCGTCGCGACGATCCAGCCCGAACAGGACGAAATCGTCCGCTCCGGCCTGTCCGGCTCGGTCTGCGTCCAGGGCGGCCCCGGCACCGGAAAGACCGCCGTCGGCCTGCACCGCGTCGCCTACCTCCTCTACGCGCACCGCGACCGCCTGGCCCGCACCGGCACCCTCGTCATCGGGCCGAACCGTTCCTTCCTCCACTACATCGAGCAGGTCCTGCCGGCCCTGGGCGAACTGGAGGTCAAGCAGGCCACCGTCGACGACCTCGTCGCCCGCGAGGGCCTGGAGGTACGCGGCGGCGACACGGCCGAAACCGCCGTGATCAAGGGTGACGCCCGGATGGCCACGGTCCTGCGCCGTGCGGTCCGCTCCCACGTCACCGAGCCGGCCGAACCCCTCATGGTGGTCCGCGGCTCGCGCCGCTGGCGCGTCCCGGCGTACGAACTCGCCGAGATCGTCGCCGAACTCCAGGAACGCGACATCCGCTACGGGGCGGCCCGCGACGCCCTCCCGCAGCGGATCGCCCACGCGGTCCTCGTCCGCATGGAACAGGCGGGCGAGGCCCCCGACGACCGGGTGCAGGACGCGGTGGCCCGCAACGCGGCGGTGAAGGCGGCCGTCAAGGCGGTCTGGCCGCTGGTGGAACCGGCGAAGCTGGTGCTGCGCCTCCTGTCGGACCCGGAGTTCCTGGCCGCACACGCCGACGGGATCCTCAACGCGGACGAACAGAAGCTCCTGCTGTGGCCGAAGCCCTTCCGCAGCGTGCGGTCGGCGAAGTGGTCGGCGGCGGACCTCGTCCTCATCGACGAGGCCTCCGACCTGGTGGAACGCACCCACTCCCTGGGCCACGTGGTCCTCGACGAGGCCCAGGACCTGTCCCCGATGCAGTACCGGGCCGTCGGACGCCGCTGCACGACCGGCTCCGCGACCGTCCTCGGCGACCTCGCCCAGGGCACCACCCCGTGGGCCACCCGCAGCTGGGACGAGGCCCTCACCCATCTCGGCAAGCCGGAAGCGGCGGTGGAGGAGCTCACGGCGGGCTTCCGCGTACCGCGCGAGGTGATCGCGTACGCGTCGCGGCTGCTGCCGTCGATCTCGCCGGGCCTGGCCCCGGTGTCCTCGGTCCGCGAGACCCCGGGGTCCCTGGTGGTCTCCGAGACCGCGGACCTGACGGCGGCCGTGGTGACGGCCTGCCGGGACTCCCTCGCGCACGAGGGCTCCATCGGCCTGATCGCGGCGGACGCGCGGATCCCCGTACTGGCGGAAGCCCTGCTGGCGGCGGGGCTGCCGTACCTGTCTCCCGGTGAGGAGACGACGGCGCAGTCGCGGCTGACGCTGGTACCGGCCTCGCTGGCCAAGGGCCTGGAGTACGACTACGTCGTCCTCGACGAGCCCGCCGCCATCGTCTCCGGCGAACCGGACGAACGCACCGGCCTGCGGCGCCTCTACGTCTGCCTCACCCGAGCGGTCTCAGGCCTCACAGCCCTCCACACGGCCCCCCTCCCCCCGTCCCTGAGCTGAAAGCCCCTGGGGCTCCGCCCCAGACCCCGCGCCTCAAACGCCGGCGGGGCTGGGGTCGGCTGCGATGCCCCGGCCGGGGGCGGGGACGGGGTGGGGTGGGGCAAGGGCTAGCCCAGCGCCTCCCGCCACCGCGCCACCGCCGCCGCCGAGACCGGGTGGTCCCAGCCCGACGGCCGCGCCGCGCCACCGATGTGGAAGGCGTCGACGCCCGCCTCCCGCAGCACCGGCACGTGCGCGAGGCCCAGCCCCCCGCCGACCAGGATCCGCGCCCCGTACCCCGGCTCACCCGCCCGCGCGGCCTCCGCCAGCAGCACGGGCAGCCCCTCCGAGACCCCGGCCGCCGACCCCGCCGTCAGGTAGGTATCGAGCCCCGGCAGGTCGGCGAGCGCCTTGCGCAGCTGGTCGCGGTCCGCGGCCCGGTCGATGGCCCGGTGGAAGGTCCAGCGGCAGCCGTCCAGCTCCGCCACGACCGCCTCGACCGCCGCCAGGTCCGGGCCGCCGTCCGGGTTCAGGAACCCGAGGACGAACTCCGTCGCCCCCTCCGCCCGCATCCCCCGCGCCGCCTCCACCAGCCGGGAGACATCGCCGGCCGCGAACCCGTCGGCCTTGCGGAGCATCACGCGCAGCGGGATGTCGACCGCCGAGCGGATCGCCGCGAAGGTCTCGCGCGACGGCGTGAGCCCGTCGGCGGCCATATCGGTGATCACTTCGAGTCGGTCCGCCCCACCGGCCTGCGCGGCGACCGCGTCCGCCGCGTCGAGGGCGATCACCTCCAGGAGCGCACGGTTGCTCATTCGATGCCGTCCTTTGTTCCGCTTGTTCGGATATGGAAAATAGGTCTAGTCCAATATCCAGGGTACGGGCCCACCACCGCACTCCACCAGCGCTATCACGCCACCCCCACAATGTGCGCATGAACGCAGCCACCCCGCACAGCGGCGCCGCCGCCGACACCACCGCCCTGCGCGCCCGCTGGCGGGCCACCGCCACCGCCGCCGGAGCCGCCCACGACCCCGACCCCTACGCCGACCGCCTCCTCGCCGCCTGGGCGGAGCCCCACCGCCGGTACCACACCACCGCACACCTGGCCCACGTACTGGACCGCGTCGACGTACTCGCCCCGCACGCTGCCGACCCCCGCGCCGTCGAGCTCGCCGCCTGGTTCCACGACGCCGTCTACCGCCCCGACCGCTCCGAGAACGAGGAACGCAGCGCCGCCCTCGCCGAGCGCGCCCTCGCGGAACTCGGCGTGGACCCCGCCCGCACCGCCGAGGTCGCCCGCCTGGTCCGGCTCACCGTCACCCACGACCCCGCCCCCGGCGACACCGACGGCGAGGTCCTCTGCGACGCCGACCTCGCCGTCCTCGCCGGCGCCCCGGAGGCCTACGCCGCGTACGCCGCCGCCGTCCGCGAGGAGTACGCGTTCGTCCCCGACGAGGCCTTCCGCACCGGCCGCGCCGCCGTACTGCGCCAGCTGCTGGCCCTCCCCCGCCTCTTCCGCACCCCCCACGGCGCCGAGCACTGGGAGGCCCCGGCCCGCGACAACCTCACCGCGGAACTCCGGCAGCTCACCTGACCCGGCCGGGCCCCCGGCGCCTCCCCCGACCTGACACACTCCGCCCGGCCGGGAATGCGCCCTCCGCCCCGACGGTTCGTGACTGACATGCCCGCAGCCCCCGTACGCCCCCGCATGCCCGTTGCCGTCTACGTCCTCGGCCTGTCCGTCTTCGCCCTCGGGACCAGCGAGTTCATGCTGTCCGGGCTGCTGCCGCCCATCGCCGAGGACATGCACGTCACGATCCCGCAGGCGGGACTGCTGATCTCCGCGTTCGCGATCGGCATGGTCGTCGGGGCCCCGCTGCTGGCCGTCGCCACCCTCCGCCTGCCGCGCCGCACCACGCTCGTCGCCCTCATCAGCCTCTTCGGCCTCGGGCAGGTCGCGGGCGCGCTGGCCCCCACGTACGGGCTGCTCTTCGCCTCCCGCGTGGTCTCCGCCCTCGCCTGCGCCGGGTTCTGGGCCGTCGGCGCGGCCGTCGCCATCGCCATGGTGGACCGGGACCAGCGGGCTCGCGCCATGGCCGTCATGATCGGCGGCCTCTCCATCGCCAACGTCCTCGGCGTCCCGGCCGGCGCCTTCCTCGGCGAGCGGTTCGGCTGGCGGGCCGCGTTCTGGTCGGTCGGAGCGGCCTCCGCCATCGCCCTCGCCGGCATCCTGGCCCTGATCCCGAAGATCCCGCTGCCCGCCGAGAAGCCCCGCCTCGGCCGCGAGCTGCGCATCTACCGCGACCGTCAGGTGTGGCTGTCCATCGGCATCACCGCGCTGGCCGCGGGCGGCGTCTTCTGCGCCTTCAGCTACCTGTCGCCGCTGCTCACCGACGTGGCCGGGCTGGACGCGGCGTGGGTGCCGTGGATCCTGGCCCTCTTCGGCGTCGGTGCGCTCGTGGGCACGACCATCGGCGGGCGGATCGCCGACGCGCACCTGTTCGGGGTGATGGTCTGGGGCATCACCGCCTCCACGGTGTTCCTCGCGGCGCTCACGGTCCTGGCCTCCAGCGCGGCGGCCGCGATCGCCCTGTCGTTCCTGCTCGGCGTCTCGGCGTTCTTCACCGCCCCCGCCCTCAACGCCCGCATGTTCAACGTCGCGGGCGCCGCCCCCACCCTCGCCGGAGCCACCACCACCGCCGCGTTCAACCTCGGCAACACCGGCGGCCCCTGGCTCGGCGGCGCCGTCATCGACGCCGGACACGGCTTCGCGAGCCCCGCCTGGGCGGGCGCCGCCATGACCCTCACCGCGATCGCCCTCACCGTGATCGCCCTGCGCCTGGACCGCCGTACGCCGCCCACCGCCAGCACGGTGATCGCCTCGGGCACCGCCACCCCGGCCACCGCGCCCCAGCCGGCCGGGGCCTGACCGACCCCGGCCGTCCCGGCCCGCGGCCCGTAACGGCGCCGGGCCCGGGGCCCGGCCTCAGGCCGGGCGGCCCTTCGGTCGCCGCAGCCCCGCATCCGTGAGCCGGCGCACCAGCTCCTTGCTGCCGATCTCCACCGCCCCCGCCCCGACCGCGTCCGCGTACCGGTGCGAGGGCACGTCGTAGTGGTCCCGCTCGAAGGCCCGCGGCGGGCACCCGATGCCCGCCGCGAAGGCGTGCAGCTCCTCGTACGAGACGTCGCTGACCAGGTGCGACCACATGCGGCCGTGCCCCGGCCAGACCGGCGGGTCGATGTACACCGTCACGGGCGGCTCACCGGCCCGGGTGGAAGACGGGTCCGAGGCCGCCCACCGCCGCCACCCGTACGCCCGCCTCGGAGCACACCCAGTGCGGATCGGGCCCCAGCTCCGGCTCCACGTCCAGCGCGTGCGGCTCCCCGTGCGCGCACACGGGGCACAGCGGCCAGCGCCCGTACTTCTCCAGCAGCGCGTCCTTCACGTCCTGCGCGACGAGTCCGGCAAGGTAGTCGACCCCCTCGGGCCACTGCTCCACCCACCACCGGCGGTGCGTGACCGAGTCCTCGACGAGGGAGACGACGTCGGCATCGGCGACCTCGCCGGCGGCGAGGTCGGCGAGAACAAGTGCACGGGCGACATGCAGCGCCTGTTCCAGGGGGGTCGCGTGGTCCATGCGCCCATTGTGGACCCGTACCGGGCCAGTGGCTAAGGCCCTTCTCCCGGGGGTCCGAAGTCCCGGCGCGCCGGGACCCCATGGCACCTTGACGCCCACAGCCCGCGAAAATAGCTTTCAAGGGTGAGCCAGAACGCGAAAGAAACCTTCACCTCCGCACCGGCACCCTCACCGGCCAACGATCCGGCCCCCGACCCGGCCCCCGCGCCCGCGCCCACCCCCGCCGCCCTGCGGGCCCGGATCCGCGGGCTCGGAGCGTCCATGACACCGTCCGCGCAGGTCGTCGCCGAAGCCGTCGCCGCCGATCCCGCCGGGTGCTCCCGGCTCACCGTCACCGCCCTCGCCGAACGCACCGGCACCAGCGAGGCCACCGTCGTCCGCACCGCCCGCCTCCTCGGCTACCCCGGCTACCGCGACCTGCGCCTGGCGCTGGCCGCGCTCGCGGGCCGGCAGGAGTCCGACGAGGCCCCCGCCGTCACCGCCGGCATAGCCGTCGACGACCCGCTCTCCGACGTCGTCGCCAAGCTGGCCCACGAGGAGGCGCAGACCCTCGCCGACACCGCCGCCGCACTCGACCTGGCGCAGCTGTCCGCCGCCGTCGACGCCCTCACGACCGCCCGCCGCATCGACGTCTACGGCGTCGGCGCCTCCGCCCTCGTCGGCCAGGACCTCGCGCAGAAGCTGCTGCGCATCGGCCTGATCGCGCACGCCCACCCCGACCCCCACCTCGCCGTCACCAACTCCGTCCAGCTCCGCCCCGGGGACGTGGCCGTCGCCGTCACCCACTCCGGCGGCACGGGCGACGTCATCGACCCGCTGCGCCACGCCTTCGAACGGGGCGCGACCACCATCGCCGTCACCGGCAGCCCCTCCTCCCCCGTCACCCACTACGCCGACCTCGTCCTGGCCACCTCGGCCGCCCGCGAGAGCCGGCTGCGCCCGGCCGCCATGTCGAGCCGGACCAGCCAGCTCCTCGTCGTCGACTGCCTGTTCGTCGGCGTCGCGCAGCGCACCTACGAGACGGCCGCGCCCGCGCTCGCCGCGTCCTACGAGGCCCTCGCCCCCCGCCACCGCGCCACCGCGCCCCGTACCACCCGCCAGGAGTCCCGCCCATGACCGCGTACGCCGCCCTCCGCGCCCAGCTCGACAGCCTGACCACCGAGGCCTTCCGCCCCGAACTCGCCGACATCGACCGGCTCCCCACCCTGGAGATCGCCCGCGTCATGAACGCCGAGGACGCCACCGTCCCGGCCGCCGTGGCCGGCCGGCTGCCCCAGATCGCCGCCGCCGTCGACGGGATCGCCGCGCGCATGGCCCGTGGCGGGCGCCTGGTCTACGCGGGCGCGGGCACCGCCGGCCGCCTCGGGGTCCTGGACGCCAGCGAGTGCCCGCCCACCTTCAACACCGATCCGGAGCAGGTCGTCGGCCTGATCGCGGGCGGCCCCACCGCGATGGTCAAGGCCGTCGAGGGCGCCGAGGACTCCGCGGAGCTGGCCGCCGCGGACCTCACCGCCCTCGGCCTGACCGCCGACGACAGCGTCATCGGCATCTCCGCCTCCGGCCGCACCCCGTACGCGGTCGGCGCCGTCGAGTTCGCCCGCTCCCGCGGCGCGCTCACCGTCGGGCTGTCGTGCAACGCCGGCTCCGCCCTCGCCGCGGCCGCCGAGCACGGGATCGAGGTCGTGGTCGGCCCGGAGCTGCTCACCGGGTCCACCCGGCTGAAGGCGGGCACCGCCCAGAAGCTCGTCCTGAACCTGATCTCGACCGTCACGATGATCCGCCTCGGCAAGACGTACGGGAACCTCATGGTCGACGTGCGCGCCTCCAACGAGAAGCTGCGCGCCCGCTCCCGCCGCATCGTCGCCCTGGCCACCGGCGCGCCCGACGCGGAGATCGAGGCCGCCCTCACCGCCACGGACGGCGAGGTCAAGAACGCCATCCTGGTGATCCTCGGCGGAGTCGACGGCCCCACCGCCGCCACCCTGCTCACCGCCTCCGGCGGCCACCTGCGCGCCGCACTCGCCGCGACCCGCTGAACCCCACCCGTACCGCTGGACCCTGCCCGCTCCCCCGACGCAAGGCGAACCACCACCATGTCCACTGACAAGAACCGCGCCACAGCCGCCGCGATCCTTCCTCTGGTCGGCGGCCCGGACAACATCACCTCCATCGCACACTGCATGACCCGCCTGCGCATCGCGCTGCGCGACCGTTCGCTCGTCCGGCACGAGGAACTCAAGGCCCTCCCGGCGGTCATGGGCGTGGTCGAGGACGACACGTACCAGATCGTGCTGGGGCCGGGAACCGTCGCCCGCGTCACCCCCGAGCTCGAGGCCCTGGTCGCCGAGGCCCGCACCGAGGCCGCCCCGGGAGCCGCCGCGGCCCCGCACCCCTCCGTCACCTCGGCCGAACTCGCCGACCGGGGAACGGCGCTGAAGGACGCCCAGAAGGCCCGCAACGCCACCCCGTTCAAACTGTTCCTGCGCCGCGTCGCGAACATCTTCGTCCCGCTGATCCCCGCCCTCATCGGCTGCGGGATCATCGCGGGCCTGAACGGCATGCTCACCAACCTCGGCTGGTTCCCGGCGCTCGTCCCCGCCCTCGCCGCGATCGCCTCCGGCTTCATGTCCCTGATCGCGGTGTTCGTCGGCCACAACACCGCCAAGGAGTTCGGCGGCACCCCGGTCCTCGGCGGCGCGGTCGCCGCGATCATCGTCTTCCCCGGGGTCGCGAAGATCGACGCCTTCGGCCAGCACCTCTCCCCCGGCCAGGGCGGCGTCCTCGGCGCGCTCGCGGCGGCGCTGCTCGCCGTCCAGGTGGAGAAGTGGTGCCGCAAGCGGGTGCCCGAGGCCCTGGACGTGCTGGTCACACCCACCCTCACGGTGCTGGTCTCCGGCCTGGTCACCCTCTTCGGCCTGATGTTCCTCGCCGGCTCGGTCTCCAACGCCATCGGCACCTTCGCCACCTGGCTGCTGGCCACCGGCGGCGCCTTCGCCGGGCTGGTGCTGGGCGGGCTCTTCCTCCCCCTGGTGATGCTGGGCCTGCACCAGGCCCTGATCCCCATCCACACGACCCTCATCGAGCAGACCGGCTACACGGTGCTCCTGCCCATCCTGGCCATGGCGGGCGCGGGCCAGGTCGGCGCGGCCATCGCCGTCTACTGCCGGCTCCCGCGCAACCGCTCGCTGCGCACCACCATCAAGTCCGCGCTCCCGGCCGGTTTCCTGGGCGTCGGCGAGCCGCTGATCTACGGGATCTCCCTGCCGCTGGGCCGCCCCTTCATCACCGCCTGCGTGGGCGGCGCGGCGGGCGGGGCCTTCGTGGGCCTCTTCAACCAGCTCGGCATCGGCTTCGGCTCCACCGCGATCGGCCCCTCGGGGTGGGCCCTCTTCCCGCTGCTGGACGGCACGGCGGGCATGGGCGCGACCGTCGCCGTCTACGCGGGCGGCCTCGCCGTCGGCTATCTGGTCGGCTTCGCCGCGACCTACTTCTTCGGCTTCACCCGGCAGATGCTGGCCGAGCTCGACACCGACCCGGACCAGGCGGCGGACACACCGGCCGCCGGTCCGCAGAAGCAGCCGGTGCCGGCGTAGAAGGGGCGCCGGGGCGGCGGCGCTCATGCGCCGCCGCCCCGGACGTTCAGGACCGCGGGCTGCCGGGCGTTGTTCGCCACCCAGTCGAAGCCCGCGATGATCCCCGACCAGGCTCCGCGGTTGTCACAGCCCAGGACGCGGACGCTCACCAGGTTCACCTTGCGCGCGACCCCGAAGGTCGTGCCGCCCACCGTGCCGGCGACGTGCGTGCCGTGGCCGGCGCAGTCCGCGCCGTTGCGGCCGTCGCCGACCGCGTCGAAGCCGCGCACCGCACGGCCCCCGAAGTCGGGGTGCCCGAAGTCGATGCCGCTGTCGACGATGTACGCCGTCACGCCCTGGCCGCTGGTGTTGGCACTGAAGTCGTTGTCGAGCGGCAGGCGGCGCTGGTCGATCCGGTCCAGGCCCCAGGAGTGCGCGGGATCGGCGGGGTGGGCCGCGCCCGGCACCGGCGGGGGTTCCCGGGGGGCGGCCCCCGGTTCATCGGGTCGCCCCCGGAGCCGGCTCGAGCCGCCCGCCTCCGCGTGGCCGAAGGCCCGCGCCGCGCGTCACGGGCCCGCCGCACCGACTGCCGAAACGATCATCCGCCGCTGTCGCCCCCCGTCCGCGCCCCCGCGCACGGCCCTGAAGAATCCACCCGTACGGGCGACCCGGAGCACCCTGTGCCGAGGTCACGGCCCGCTCCGGCGCGGTGGTCCCCGCGCGCACCGGGTCCCGGCACCGGACGCCCCTACGGGTCCGCGTTCCCCGCCTCTTCAGCCCCGGTACACCTGCAGCTGCGAGACCTCGTAGGACATCCGCGTCAGCTCCGGGCCGGGCGCCGGGTGGTACCGCCCGGCGGACACCGACAGGTTCACGATGAGGTACGCGCGCCAGCTGCGCCCCACGCCCCGGCGGTCGGAGAAGACGCGCGTGCCGTTGACCCACCAGACGACCGAGGTCCTGCCGAACTCGACCTTCAGGTCGACCCAGGCTCCGGGCCGGACGGCGGGGTCGCGGTAGTAGCGGTGTGCCTCGCGGACGTGGTTGGAGAGTTCGAGCAGGTCGGGGTTGTCCGGGTGGTACTCGAAGACGTCGATCTCCTGGCCGCCGTCGCGCCAGGTCCAGATCGCGGGCCAGGCCCCCGTCTCGGCGGGCAGCCGCACGCGTGCCTCCAGCACGTCGCCGGTGCGGACCATGAACCCCTCGTCGCTGCCCTCGGTGGTGAGCAGTCCGGTGTCCCAGTTCCCGTCGGGGCGCAGGGTCGCGAGGAAGGTCCCGCCGCGGCTGTAGGCGGGGTCGGCGACGAGGTGGTCGAGCTTGTTGTCGCCCGGGTTGACCGGGCCGCCGTTTGGATAGGCCCAGGAGCGGCCGGCCACCCACTGGGTGGTCGAGGTGAAGTCGGCGGTGAAGGCGGGGGCACGGCGCGGGGCGAGCCCGGGCAGCCCTCCGCCTCCACCTCCGGGAGCGAGGCGGCGCGTCAGGCGCCGCAGCCATCCGAACGTTTCCGGTTCCATACAGGCGTTGTGCCCGCTCAGAGGCAACTCACACTGGCATTCTCACGCAGAGTAATCATACGATCGCACTGCGCTGATGAACTCGCGGACCAACTCCGGGGACTTCACCCCGCGCTCCGCCTCGACCCCGCTGGAGACGTCCACGCCCCAGGCCCCGGTCGCCGCCACGGCATCGCGCACGTTGCCCGGGTTCAGCCCGCCGGCCAGCAGCCAACGGCCCTCGGGGGCCGCGAATTCCGCCGAGCCCCAGTTCCAGGGCTTGCCGGACCCCGGGTCGGGCGCGTCGATCAGCAGCAGGTCCTCCCCGTACTCGCCGCAGCGCTCCACCCGCGCGGCCGTGGCCCGCAGCAGGGTCCGGCCGGGCGCGCGCAGCGCCTCGTAGTGCGCCGGCGGCTCGTCCCCGTGCAGTTGCACGCCGCGTACGCCGCTCTCCTCGGTGAACCGGCGCACCTCCTCGACGGACTGCCCCCGGAACACCCCGACGGTGAGCACCCCGGCGGGCACCCGCGCGGCCAGCTCGCGCGCCGCGCCCGCCCCGATGGTCCGGGGGCTGCCGGGCGCGAACACGAACCCGACGGCATCGGCCCCGGCCTCCACGGCCACGTCGACGTCGCGGGCCGTCTTGAGCCCGCAGATCTTCACGAAGAGATCGCTCATACCCCCAGTCAACCAAAGCCCCCCGATCGGCGGCGCCCCGTCTCGACACCCGGGCGCGACCCGGCCACGCCCCACTAGGGGGTGTCTGACGCCCAGTGCACGGCCTCGCACGCGGAGGAGAACGGTGACGACCATGACCGAACGGGCCACGCCGATACAGCGGGCGGCACCGCAGACGTTCGAGACGCTCCTGCGCACGGTCGAGGAGATGGACACGCCGGACGGCTTCAAGGCCGAGCTCATCCGCGGGAAGATCATCGTGTCGCCGTGGTCCAGGCTGCGTTACCTACGGGGCATGCGTTCGTTGCGGGAACAGCTCCAGATCCACGCACCCGACCGGCACGTCGCGGAGACCGCGCCCTTCCTCTTCCGCTTCTCGGCAGCGGAGGGCGCCTACGCACCCGGCCTCTTCGTGGCGGACGAATCGGCCTTCGAACCTGGTCGTCACCATGTAGGACTCCGAGATCACCTGCTTCCGGGATCCTTCCCCGCCGGATACCGCTCCCGTAGGACGGTGACCTTCGGCGAGGCCCTGCCCGTACCCCGGCCGTTCGGCTTCGCGATCGACACGAGCGGCTTCCAGGCCACCGGGAAACGCCCGAGGGCGGCACCCCCCGCAGGGAGTGCCGCCCTCGTTCGAGAACAGCCGATCAGCCGGGGGCCGATCAGAAGTCCATGTCACCGCCCGGCATGCCGCCGCCCGCGGGGGCACCGGCCTTCTCGGGCTTGTCGGCGATGACGGCCTCGGTCGTCAGGAACAGCGCGGCGATCGACGCGGCGTTCTGCAGCGCGGAGCGCGTGACCTTCGCCGGGTCGATGATGCCCTCGGCGATCATGTCGACGTACTCGCCGGTGGCGGCGTTCAGACCGTGGCCGACGGCCAGGTTGCGCACCTTCTCCACGACGACGCCACCCTCGAGACCACCGTTGACGGCGATCTGCTTCAGCGGGGCCTCCAGCGCGAGCTTCACGGCGTTGGCGCCGGTCGCCTCGTCACCGGTGAGCTCCAGCTTCTCGAAGACCGAGGAGGCCTGCAGCAGGGCCACGCCACCACCGGCGACGATGCCCTCCTCGACGGCCGCCTTCGCGTTGCGAACGGCGTCCTCGATGCGGTGCTTGCGCTCCTTGAGCTCGACCTCGGTCGCGGCACCGGCCTTGATGACGGCCACGCCGCCGGCCAGCTTCGCGAGGCGCTCCTGGAGCTTCTCGCGGTCGTAGTCCGAGTCGGAGTTGTCGATCTCGGCGCGGATCTGGTTGACGCGGCCCTGGACCTGGTCGCTGTCACCGGCACCGTCGACGATGGTGGTCTCGTCCTTGGTGATGACGACCTTGCGGGCGCGGCCGAGCAGGTCGAGACCGGCGTTCTCCAGCTTGAGGCCGACCTCCTCGGAGATGACCGTGCCGCCCGTGAGGATGGCGATGTCGCCGAGCATGGCCTTGCGGCGGTCACCGAAGCCCGGGGCCTTGACGGCGACGGACTTGAAGGTGCCGCGGATCTTGTTGACGACCAGGGTCGACAGGGCCTCGCCCTCGACGTCCTCGGCGATGATCAGCAGCGGCTTGCCGGACTGCATGACCTTCTCCAGGAGCGGCAGCAGGTCCTTGACCGAGCCGATCTTGGAGTTGACGATCAGGATGTACGGGTCGTCCAGGGACGCCTCCATACGCTCCATGTCGGTCGCGAAGTAGGCCGAGATGTAGCCCTTGTCGAAGCGCATGCCCTCGGTGAGCTCAAGCTCCAGACCGAAGGTCTGCGACTCCTCGACGGTGATGACGCCTTCCTTGCCGACCTTGTCCATGGCCTCGGCGATGAGCTCGCCGATCTGGGTGTCGGCGGCGGAGATGGAGGCCGTGGAAGCGATCTGCTCCTTGGTCTCGACGTCCTTGGCCTGCGCGAGCAGGGCGGCGGAGACGGCCTCGACGGCCTTCTCGATACCGCGCTTGAGGGCCATCGGGTTGGCACCCGCGGCCACGTTGCGCAGACCCTCGCGGACGAGAGCCTGGGCGAGGACGGTGGCGGTGGTCGTACCGTCGCCGGCGACGTCGTCCGTCTTCTTGGCGACTTCCTTGACCAGCTCGGCGCCGATCTTCTCGTACGGGTCCTCGAGCTCGATCTCCTTGGCGATGGAGACACCGTCGTTGGTGATCGTGGGGGCGCCCCACTTCTTCTCAAGGACGACGTTGCGACCCTTGGGGCCAAGGGTGACCTTGACGGCGTCGGCGAGCTGGTTCATGCCACGCTCGAGACCGCGCCGGGCCTCCTCGTTGAACGCAATGATCTTGGCCATCTGAAGTGGTCCTCCCGGACAGGGGTGGATTGCTCCGGACCGCGCCCGCGCCCGCGACGGACGGCCTGCGGAGCCGGCGGTTCCTTCCCGCCGGACCCGTCGGGCCTCACCGACCCGGTCCTCGTCTTAGTAGCACTCTCACCGGGAGAGTGCTAACGCCAATGATTAGCACTCGACCCCCGCGAGTGCAAGCGGCTTCGGGCAATGCCGGGCGGCTTCCGGCCTGGTTCGCGGGGCGACGCACGAGGGGCCCGCATCCCGTGTCCGGGATGTGGGCCCCTCGTGCGTCTGTTGCGTCGGTGGTCGATCGCGCTCGGTCTCAGCCGGCAGCAGCGAGCTTGACCATGTCCGCCTGCGGACCCTTCTGGCCCTGCGAGATCTCGAACTCGACCCGCTGACCCTCTTCAAGGGTGCGGTACCCGTCCATCTGGATGGCGCTGTAGTGGACGAACACATCCGCACCACCGTCGACCGCGATGAAGCCGTAGCCCTTCTCCGCGTTGAACCACTTGACGGTGCCCTGAGCCATGCCTAACTCCCCTATTACTGGCCCTTGCGCGGTACCGCACTTCGCGGTCCCGGGTCAGAACTTGCGCCGGAACGCCTCGACCGGGGCTGAATGTATCCGCACCGCTGCTGTCTGCAACAGGTCAATCCGACGAGAATTCTGGACACGCGGAAACATAGAAATAGAGTGAAAATTTGGCATATGGCCGGGCAACTCGGGCCAGACAATCTTCGCCAAAGCCCCAAAGGGCGCACGCATGTTGACTCAATGTCAACCCTCACGGGGCCGGCTCATATGCGGCGGGCAAGAGCACCGGAGGGGACTTCCCCAACTCTACCGCGCCCAATCAAGCAGAATTGCCCCCTCCGCTTATTAGCGGAGGGGGCAATTCTGCTTTTCGGGGTCTCAGCCGCCCGCGACGGCCGGAATGATCGAGACGCCGGCGCCGTCCGGCGTCGCCGCCTGCAGTCCGCCCTCGAAGCGCACGTCGTCGTCGTTGACGTAGACGTTCACGAAGCGGCGCAGCTTGCCCTGGTCGTCCAGGACGCGCGCGGCGATGCCCGGGTGGTTCTTCTCCAGGGACTCGATGACCTCGGCCAGGGTCGAGCCCTCGGCCGGGACCTCGGCGACGCCGCCGGTGTAGGTGCGCAGGATGGTGGGGATGCGGACGTTGACGCTCATGGCGCTACCGCCTTTCCGGGAGTCGTGGGAAGGGTCAGGCCAGGCCGGCGGCGCGGAACGCGTCCAGGCTCGGGCGGATGGTGGCGGTCTGACCGCTGTCCGCGGCCACCGCCTCCAGGGTCTTGAGGCCGTCACCGGTGTTCAGGATCACGGTGGTCAGCGCCGGGTCGAGCTGCCCGTTCTCGATGAGCTTCTTCGTCACGCCGACGGTCACGCCGCCCGCGGTCTCGGCGAAGATGCCCTCGGTCTGCGCCAGGATCTTGATCGCCTCGACGACCTGGGTGTCGTCGACGTCCTCGACGTAGCCACCGGTGCGGCGGGCGATGTCCAGGACGTACGGGCCGTCCGCCGGGTTGCCGATGGCCAGCGACTTGGCGATGGTGTCCGGCTTCTGCGGGCGGACCACGTCGTGGCCGGCCTTGAAGGCGGTGGAGACCGGGGAGCAGCCCTCGGCCTGGGCGCCGAAGATCTTGTACGGCTTGTCCTCGACCAGGCCGAGCTTGATCAGCTCCTGCAGGCCCTTGTCGATCTTCGTCAGCTGGGAGCCGGACGCGATCGGGATGACGATCTGGTCGGGCAGCCG
This sequence comes from Streptomyces sp. NPDC031479, assembly GCF_055581065.1. Classification (NCBI taxonomy): domain Bacteria; kingdom Bacillati; phylum Actinomycetota; class Actinomycetes; order Kitasatosporales; family Streptomycetaceae; genus Streptomyces; species Streptomyces sp. NPDC031479. The sequence goes on along the minus strand of NZ_JBVIKC010000015.1, from coordinate 115,114 downwards.
CCAGCCGAGCTGCTCGCAGATCTCGTACGCCAGGGTCTTGGAGCCCTCGCCGTAGTACGGGCGGAGGTTGACGTTGACGAAGCCCCAGCCCTCGCCCAGCGGGTCGCCGATGAGCTCGGAGCAGAAGCGGTTGACGTCGTCGTAGTTGCCCTCGATGCCGACGAGGTCGCCACCGTAGACACCGGCCATGACGACCTTGCCCTGCTCCAGGTCGTGCGGGATGAACACGCAGGAGCGGAAGCCGGCGCGGGCGGCCGCGGCACCGACGGCGCCGGCCAGGTTGCCGGTGGAGGAGCAGGACAGGGTGGTGAAGCCGAAGGCGCGGGCCGCCTCGACGGCGATGGCCACGACGCGGTCCTTGAAGGAGTGCGTCGGGTTGCCGGAGTCGTCCTTGACGTACAGCTTGCCGGTGACGCCCAGCTCCTTGGCCAGGTTCCGGGCGTCCACGAGCTTGGTGAAGCCGGGGTTCAGGCTGGGCTTGGAGGCCACGTCGGCGGGGACGGGCAGCAGCGGGGCGTAGCGCCAGATGTTGTTCGGGCCGGCCTCGATCGCGGCGCGCAGCGCCTCGGGGTCGCCGAGCGGCAGGTCGTAGGCGACTTCCAGCGGGCCGAAGCACTCGACGCACGCGAAGATCGGGCCGAGCTCGAAGCGGGTGCCGCACTCGCGACAGGAGAGGCCGGTGGCGGGTCCGAGATCGACGGAACCGAGGTCGGTAGAGGTGGCGACAGTCTGTGCAGCCATGACGGCGAGGCCCTTTCTCCTCATCTTCCCCATGGCGCACTTCGCCATGAGACGGAATTGGCACCTTCCCTAGCCGGGGACCTCGCGGGGGTGCGTGTGAAAACGCATCGCGAGAACCGACTGGAGGGTTGCCGGGGCTTCAACGGGCCGTGTCCCTCTGCCCCTCTGGATGAGCGGTATGGCACCGGCACACGCGCTCTGAGGCGCGCCGGTGCGTTTGTGCGCGGGGACCCCGGCATGCCGTGGTCCGTCGCGTTGTTCAAGACTGTAACCGAAGGGCAGGGCGGTTGAGACAGCCGTCCGAACCGCGAGATGGATCGCATATCGGCCGATATCGCCGAGGGCCACCGAGGAACCAGGGAGTGCTGAGGGTGCTGGATGAGGTGGAGCGCTGGCTGGCAGACCGCTCCTGGTCCGCCGCCGACCGACCGCTCGACCAGCTGCTCGACCGGAAACGGGCGGCCGGGACGACGGTCAGCGTGGTGCTGCCCGCGCTCGACGAGGAGGCGACGGTCGGGGAGATCGTGGAGGTGATCCGGCGCGATCTGATCGACGGCCTGCCCACTCCCCTGGTCGACGAGCTGGTGGTGGTCGACTCCGGATCCACCGACCGTACGGCGGAGGTCGCGGCCAAGGCCGGTGCCCGGGTCGTGCACCGGGACGCGATCCTGCCGCGGATCCCCGCGCTGCCCGGCAAGGGCGAGGTGCTGTGGCGTTCGCTGCTCGCCACCACCGGTGACGTGGTCTGCTTCGTCGACGCCGACCTGCGGGACTTCTCGTCGTCTTTCGTCTCCGGGATCGTCGGCCCGCTGCTGACCGATCCGCAGGTGCAGTTCGTCAAGGCCATGTACGACCGCCCGCTCGCGGACGCCCCCGGCCAGGGCGGCCGGGTGACCGAGCTGGTCGCGCGCCCCCTGCTCAACCTGCACTGGCCGCAGCTGGCCGGCTTCGTTCAGCCGCTCGGCGGCGAGTACGCCGTACGGCGCTCCCTGCTGGAGCGCCTCCCCTTCCCCGTCGGCTACGGCGTCGAGCTGGGCCTGCTGGTGGACGCGCTGCACACGGTCGGGCTGGACGCGCTGGCCCAGGTCGACGTCGGGGTCCGGCTGCACCGGCACCAGGACGGGCGGGCGCTGGGCCGGATGGCCGCCGCGATCTACCGGACGGCGCAGGTCCGGCTCTCGCGTGCGCACCTCGTGCGACCGGAGCTGACCCAGTTCGAGCGGGGGCCGGACGGGTTCGTTCCGCGCACCTACCCGGTGGACACCGAGGAGCGGCCGCCGATGGCGGAGATCAAGGAGTACGCGGGCCGCCGCGTCGCTTGACGGCCGCCGGAGCGGTGCCGCACACGAGTTTGAGCAGGGGCGGGCCGGGCTAGGTTCGCCCCATGGCTTCTCAGGTACTCGTCGCCGCGAACCGCGGCCCGCTCTCCTACGTCCTCTCCGACGACGGCACGCTCAGCGCCCGGCGCGGCGGGGGCGGGCTCGTCTCCGGCCTGTCGGCGGCCCTCGCGAAGCAGCCGGAGGCCCTCTGGATCTGCGCGGCCCTCTCCGGCGCCGACCGGGAGGCGGTGCGCCGGGGCACCTCCGAGCCGGGGGTGCGGATGCTGGACATCGACCCGGCCGTGTACGACGGCGCGTACAACGGCATCGCCAATTCGGTGCTCTGGTTCACCCACCACCACCTCTACGACGTCCCGCGCGAGCCGGTCTTCGACGCGGCGTTCCGCCGGCACTGGGAGGCGTACGTCGCCTACAACCGGGCCTTCGCCCGGGCGCTGGCCGAGGAGGCCGCCGAGGGCGCGCGCGTCCTGGTGCAGGACTACCACCTGGCCCTGGTCCCGGGGCAGCTGCGCGAGCTGCGCCCCGACCTGCGGATCGCGCACTTCACGCACACCCCGTGGGCGTCTCGCGAGTTCATGGACATGCTCCCGGACGACATCCGCTCCCAGCTGGTGTGGGGCATGCTCGGCGCGGACCAGCTGGGCTTCCACGCCTGGCGCTGGTCGGTGAACTTCATCACGGGGGCCAACGCGGACGACGCGACCGGCATCGCGGAGTCGTCCCTGCCCAGCGGGGTCCCGGAGCGCGGGGTCTGGCACCGCAGGGCGGTCGCCGACGGGCGCTACGGCCCGAAGCGGTTCACCGAAGTCCGGCAGTACCCCCTCGGCGTGGACGCGGACGACCTGCGCGCGCTCGCGCACCGGCCGGTCGTGGACGAGAGGCTGGCCGCGCTGCGGGCGGAGGTCGCGGGCCGCATGACGATCGTCCGCGTGGACCGCACCGAGCTGTCGAAGAACATCCTGCGCGGGCTGCTGGCCTACCGGGAGCTGCTCGTCACGCACCCCGAGTGGCGGGAGCGGGTGGTGCACCTGGCCTCCGCGTACCCGTCCCGGCAGGACCTGGCGGTGTACCGGGCGTACACGGACTCGGTGCGGGAGCTGGCGGCGGAGATCAACGAGGAGTTCGGGACGGCGGACTGGCAGCCGGTGCTGGTGTCGGTCGAGGACGACTTCGCGCGCTCGCTGGCGGCGTACAGGATGGCGGACGTGGCGCTGGTCAACCCGGTGCGGGACGGCATGAACCTGGTCGCGAAGGAAATCCCGGTGGTCTCGGAGGACGGCTGCGCGCTGGTGCTGTCGACCGGGGCGGGGGCGCACGAGGAGCTGAAGGGCGACGCGATCACGGTGAACCCGTACGACGTCACCGCGACGGCCGAGGCCCTGCACGAGGCGCTGTCCATGCCCCGGGCGGAGCGGGCGGAGCGGACGAAGCGGCTGGCCGCGGCGGCCACGGCGCTGCCCCCAGCGGCCTGGTTCGAGGCTCAGCTGGCGGCGCTGGCCGGGGCCTGAGCGGGGGCGGGCGCGGTCGCGGGCCGCGGGCCCGGGAGGCACAGGGCGAGGGCTCCGAGGAGGAATCCGTAGCAGGAGACCAGGCCGTGGCCGTTGGCCTGGGCGAACCACAGGACGAGGCCGAGGACGGGCACCCCGGCGGCGAGCAGCAGCTCCTTGGCGCGGCCGGCGCCCGCAGCGTCCGCACGGCGGGCGCGCAGGGCGCGGAGCAGGAGGGCGGCGGCGAGGGTGGCCCCGAGGAAGTAGGTGGCGCCGGAGCTCCCGGCGAAGTTGCGGGGGTCGGTGCTGTGGTGGCCGCCCACGCCGAGCAGGGCGTCGAGGTGCTCCGGCAGGAGGATCCCGGCGAGGAACAGGGCCAGGGTGCGGGGCGCTCCCCAGAACCAGTCGGCCAGCGCGGCGACGGCGGCGAGGGTGGCGATGTTCCAGGCGCCGCCGAGGAGGCCGCCGTTCTGCATGAACACGGCGGTGACCACCCGCCACCACCCGCTCTTCGCGGGGTCGTCGTCGAGGGCGTCCATGGCCCCGGACCAGCACAGCTGGGTGAGGACCCCGGCGAGGGCGAGTGCGGTCAGGGCCACCGCCGCCCAGGGGGTACGGCGCCCGCGCAGGGTGTCCCGGCCCAGGAGGTCGAGGCCCCCGTTGAACATCATCACCATCAATGCCGCCGTGGTCGCGTTGAACACGATCGCGCCCATCGCCGCCACCCCCCTCCGGTCGTCGTGGGATGACAGTAGCGCTCCGGACGGGCACTTTCAAACAGTGTTAGAAAATGGGCGTAGGCTGTCCCCGTGAAGCTGACGAAGGAACGCATCATCGACGCGGGCATGGCGGAGTTCGCCGAGTCCGGCTACCACGGCCTGTCCATGCGGCGCGTGGCCCAGCGGCTCGACGCGAAGGCGGGCAGCCTCTACTACCACGTGCCCAGCAAGGGCGTCCTGGTCCGGCTGATGGCGGACCGGGTGGCGCGGCAGGCCTACAATGCCGGCACCGCCGCACTGGCCGCGCTGGATCCCGGCGCGGGCTGGCAGGAACGGGTGGAGGCCCAGGCCCTCACCTTGCGCGACGGCATCCGGCGCCACGCCGGGGGCGCGGTGATGTTCGCCGACAGCCCGAAGGTGCTCAGCACCGGGGCCCTGTCGGTGATGGAGCGGCTGCTGGAGACCCTGCGCGCGGCCGGCGTGCCGGAGGCGGACTGCGCCGTCGGGGCCGACGCGCTGCTCAGCCACCTCACGGGCTTCGTGCTCCAGGAGCAGAGCGACTCCCCGGAGGCGCCCGTCGGGCCCGAGGACGTCGCCGCGCTGCTGGAACGCTTCCCGCTGACGGTGGCCGCCGCCTCGGCCCACGGGGAGGACGAGAAGTTCCTGCTCAGCGTGCGCCTGATCTGCGCCGGCCTCGCGACGCTGATCCCCTGATCCGCCGGTCCCTTGGTCCCCTGATCCCCCCGATCCCCTGGTCCCGTACTGCCCGCACGGGCGGCTCCCGGGCCCGGCGGGTCAGGGGGTGGGGAGGGCCCCGGCGAGGGTCGCGAGGAAGGCCGTCACGGCGGCCGGGCCCGGGAGGACGAGGTCGGCGCGTGCGGCGAGTTCCGGGACCTCCGCGGAGCCGCTGCACACCAGCAGCCCCGGCAGCCCGTCGGCCCGGCGCTTCTCGACCGCCGAGAACGCCGCGAGGTCCCCGAGGTCGTCCCCCGCGTAGAGCACGGCCCCGGCCTGCCGCTCCTCCAGGAACTCCGTCAGGGCGACGCCCTTGTCCATGCCCGGCGGACGCAGCTCCAGCACGGCCCGGCCGGGCTCGACCATCAGCCCGTGGCGGGCGGCGAGCTCCGCGAGGGGCTCCCGCAGGGCGGCGAACGCCGCCTCCGGGTCCTCGGCCCGCCGGGTGTGCACGGCCAGCGCGCGGCCCTTCTCCTCGATCCAGGTCCCGCGCCACGCGCCGATGGCGTCGAGGAAGCCCGGCAGCTCGGCCCGTACGGCGGCCACTCCGGGGTGTTCGGCGGGGGCGTGCACGATGCCGGTGACGGCGTCCCAGCGCTCGGCCCCGTAGTGGCCCAGGACGACGAGGTGTTCCAGACCGGGTACTCCGGCGAAGCCGCCGTAGCGGACGGCGACCCCGGCCGGGCGGCCGGTGACCACGGCGACGGCCTCGACCCGCGGGGCGAGCGCGGCGAGCGCCGGTACGGCGTCCGGGTGCGCGCGGGCCTGGTCCGGGTCGGGGACGATCTCGGCGAGGGTGCCGTCGAAGTCGAGGGCGACGACGGCGTTGCGCGGTGTGCGGAGGAGGGCTTCGAGTCCCTCGCGTCCGGCTGCGGTGGCGGGCACGGGCATCGGCAGGTCGTGCGGATGGCTCCCCATGCAGACGACCCTACCGGCGACGCCCGGACGCGCCCACCCCTTCGCGGACAGTCGCCTACCGCCGGGCCCGCTGGGCCTCGCGGATCCGCCGGAGCCGGTTGACGGTGCCCGGTGCGTGTTCGAGCGCCCGTGGATCGTCCATCAAGGCGTTGAGCAGCTGGTAGTAGCGGACGGGGGTCAGTCCGAGCCCCTCCCGTATCGCCCGCTCCTTGGCGCCGGGCCCGGGCCAGGTGCGGCCTTCGTACGCGAGCACGGCGGCCTCCGTGGCCGTCAGCCGCCCGTCGTCCGTCATACGGCCAGATTAACGCCGCCCGCCGACAGCGGCCCCGCGCGGCCCCGCGCGGGGGCACCGGTGGCGGGCGGCGCCGGCTCAGTGGTCGCCGTCCGCCTTGCGCGCGCTCGTCGCGATGTCCTCCAGGACCTTCTCGGGCTGTCCGCCCGGCTGGACGACCTGTCCGATCTTCTGCTTGATGTCCTCGCTGACCCCGGCCCAGGACTTCTTGCCGACCGGGTAGAGGCGGGACGTCGGCAGGGCGGCCAGGAAGGTCTTCAGCTGGGCCGCCGAGCCGCCCGTGCTCGCATCCATGGCCCGGTAGCCGCTGGTGGTGACGGGCAGCAGGTCGTACATGGACGTGAAGGCGGTCACGTTCTTCGCCGAGTACAGGTGGTCCAGGAACTTCCCCGCCTCCTTCTTGTGGCCGTTCCTGAAGGCCATCACCCAGTCCGCGACGCCCATCGCGGAATGGTCGGCGCCGTCGGTGGTCGGCATCGGCACCATGCCGAACTTCACGCCCTTGCCCGCGGCCTGCTTGAGCAGGGTGGGGTGGCCGTTGAGCATGCCCACCTCGCCGCGGGTGAAGGCGTCGAAGGCGGCCTGGCGGTCCAGCTTGCCCGGCTCGACCGGGCCGGTCAGGCCCTGCCCGACCATCTTGTCGCGCAGGAACTCGAAGGACTTCACGTTCTCCGGGGAGTCGATCGCGTACGCCTCCTCGTTGTCGGTGTAGCCGCCGCCGCCCGCGAGCATCCACATCATCGACTCGGCCTGCGCCTCCTCGCGGCCCAGCGGCAGCGCGAAGGGGGTGGGCACGCCCGCGCCCTTGAGCTTCTTGGCGGCCGCCTCCAGGTCCGCCCAGCTCTTGGGCTGCCAGGGGGTCGAGCCGTCCTTGGGTATCACTCCGGCGTCGCCGAGCAGCTTGGTGTTGTAGAAGAGCAGCCGGGTGCTGGCCACGAAGGGCATTCCGTACTGGACCCGCTTGACCTTGCCCGCGTCGGCGAGCGGTGCGAGGAAGTCGGCCTCGGTGTTGACGGAGAGCAGCTCGTCGGCGGTGTAGAGCTTGCCCGCCTCGGCGTAGTCGGCGTAGGCGCCGATCTGCGCGATGTCGGGGGCCTTGCCCGCCTTGACCATCGCGGCGACCTTGGCGTCGACCTCCGACCAGGAGTAGACGCTGACCTCGACGTGCACGCCGGGGTTGTCCTTCTCGAAGGAGGAGGCGAGGCCCTTCCAGTAGGTCGCGGAGGAGTTCTGCGGATTGTCGCCGTAATCGGCCGCCACGACCCGCAGGGTCACCTCGTTGTCCCCGCTGAGACCCGACACGGTTCCACAGCCCGTCAGCGTCGCCGTCAGGCACAGTGCGGCCCCGGTAGCGGCCAGGCTCAGGTAACGGCCCTTCACGGTTCTCGATCCACCCCTTTTTGTACGTACGATTCGACGTAAGGTCTACACCACTTTGACGGCTCCTCCACATCCGGAACGGCGTGGCGCCCGGACTGTGTCCGGACCGTATCCGGACCAAGGTCCCGAATTTGTATGGCGGCTCAACAATCCCCTCAATGGACTAGACCTTTCCCTCCCGAGCACGCGAGACTGTCTCCTGTGAAACCCGTGAAACACGTCATCGCCCTCGATGTGGGCGGCACCGGGATGAAGGCCGCCCTCATCGCCCGGGACGGCAACCTGCTGCACGAGGCGCGCCGCGCCACCGGCCGCGAGCGGGGCCCCGAAGCCGTCGTCGAGACGATCCTGGACTTCGCCGACGAGCTGCTGCGCCTGGGCCTCGAACGCTTCGGCACGACCGCCTCCGCCGCCGGAGTGGCCGTCCCCGGCATCGTCGACGCCGAACGGGGCATCGCCGTCTACGCGGCCAACCTCGGCTGGCGCGACGTCCCGCTGCGCGCGCTCCTCGGAGCCCACCTGGGCGGCGTCCCCGTCGCCCTCGGGCACGACGTCCGCACCGGCGGGCTCGCCGAGGGCCGCATCGGCGCGGGCCGGGGTACCGAACGCTTCCTGTTCGTCCCGCTCGGCACCGGCATCGCCGGTGCCATCGGCATCGCCGGCCGCATCGAGGCCGGCGCGCACGGCTACGCGGGCGAGATCGGTCACATCGTGGTCCGTCCCGGAGGTCCCGCCTGCGGCTGCGGCCAGCACGGCTGCCTGGAGACCCTGGCGTCCGCCTCCGCCGTCTCCCGCGCCTGGGCCGCCGCCTCCGGCGACCCGGCGGCCGACGCGGCCGACTGCGCCAAGGCCGTCGAATCCGGCGACGCGCGCGCCCGCGAGGTCTGGCTCACCGCGATCGGCGCCCTCGCCGACGGACTGGTCACCGCGATCACCCTGCTGGACCCGAGCACGCTGATCATCGGTGGCGGGCTGGCCGAGGCGGGGGAAACCTTGTTCACACCACTTCGGGCGGCCGTCGAGGAGCGCGTGACGTTCCAGCGGCTGCCCGAGATCGTTCCGGCTGCCCTCGGGGACACCGCCGGATGCCTGGGCGCAGGGCTGCTCGCCTGGGACCTACTCGCCACGGAGGTACCTGCCTGATGTCCGGAAGCGCACACAGCACCGTTCTCTCCGGCGCCAGGGTGGTGCTGCCCACCGGGACCGTCGCGGGAGGCCGGGTCATCGTCGAGCGCGACCGCATCGCGGGCAGCGCCCCCGAGGGCGCCGGGATCGTCGACCTGTCCGGGCACTGGATCGTCCCCGGCTTCGTGGACATGCACAACCACGGCGGCGGCGGGGCCTCCTTCACCTCCGGCACCCCCGAGGAGGTCCTGCGGGGCGTACGCACCCACCGCGAGCACGGCACCACCACCCTCGTCGCCTCCACCGTCACCGGCGACCTCGACGAACTGGCCCGGCGCGCCGCCCTGCTCGCCGAGCTCACCCAGCAGGGCGAGATCGCCGGCGTCCACTTCGAGGGCCCCTTCATCAACCCCTGCCGCAAGGGCGCGCACAAGGCGGACCTGCTCCGCGACCCCGACCCGGCCGAGGTCCGCAAGCTGGTCGACGCCGCGCACGGCACCGCCCGGATGTTCACCCTCGCCACCGAACTGCCGGGCGGACTGGACTCCGTACGGCTGCTGGCCGAGCACGGGGTCATCGCCGCGATCGGCCACACGGACTCCACGTACGACCAGACCCGCCAGGCCATCGACGCCGGCGCGACCGTCGCCACCCACCTCTACAACGCGATGCCCGGCCTGGAGCACCGCGCCCCCGGGCCGATCGCCGCCCTGCTGGAGGACGAACGGGTCACCGTCGAGCTGATCAACGACGGCACCCACCTGCACCCGGCGATGCTGGAGCTGGCCTTCCACCACGCCGGCGCCCACCGCGTGGCGCTGATCACCGACGCCATGGACGCGGCCGGCTTCGGCGACGGCACCTACCACCTCGGCCCGCTGGAGGTCGAGGTCAAGGACGGCGTCGCCCGCCTCGTGGAGGGCGGCTCCATCGCGGGCTCCACCCTGACCCTGGACACCGCCTTCAAGCGGTCGGTGACGGTCGACCGGCTGCCCGTCGAATCCGTGGTCCAGGCGATCTCGGCCAACCCGGCGAAGCTCCTCGGCCTCTACGGCGAGGTCGGCTCGCTGGAACCGGGCAAGTACGCCGACCTGGTCGTCCTCGACGCCGCGTTCGACCTCAAGGGCGTCATGCGGCGCGGCGAATGGATCGTCAACCCGCTGTCCTGAGCGGCCTTCCGGCGGTACGGAGCACGGCGGCGGGCCCTCGGGACTGGGCCCGCCGCCCGGTATTTGGCATGATCCCGGCATTCACCGAGACCGGGGCTGGCCATGATCCTCACCGTGACGCTCAACACCGCACTCGACGTCACCCACCGGGTGCCGCGACTGCTCCCGCACGCCTCCCACCGGGTCACCGGTGTCGCCGAACGCCCGGGCGGCAAGGGCCTGAACGTGGCCCGGGTGCTCGGCGCGCTCGGCCACCCGGTGACGGCGACGGGCTTCGCGGGCGGACCGGCCGGCACGCTCGTACGCGAACTGCTCGCCGGCTGCCCCGGGGTCACCGACGCCCTCGTCCCCTGCTCGGGCACCACCCGGCGCACCCTGGCCGTCGTCGACGAAACCACCGGCGACACCACGCAGTTCAACGAACCCGGCCCGCAGATCACCGCCGGGGAATGGTCCGCCTTCCTGGACCGCTACACCGAACTCGCCGCCCGAGCACGCGCGGTGGCCCTGTGCGGCAGCCTCCCCCCGGGCGTCCCGGTCGGCGCCTACGCGACCCTCGTACGGACGGCCCGCACCGCCGGCGTCCCGGTCCTCCTGGACACCAGCGGCGAGGCCCTGCGCCGCGGGGTCGCCGCCCGGCCGGAGATCATCAAGCCGAACTCCGCCGAACTGGCGGAGCTGACCGGCTCCCGCGAGCCGCTCCCCGCCACCCGCGACGCCCGCCGCCGGGGCGCCCACGCAGTGGTCACCTCCCTGGGCCCCGGAGGGCTCCTCGCCGCCACCCCCGACGGCACCTGGCAGGCGGCCCCGCCCCGCCCGCTGTCCGGCAACCCCACCGGCGCGGGCGACTCCGCGGTGGCGGGCCTGCTCTCCGCCCTCACGGAGGGCCTGGACTGGCCGGCCCGGCTCACCCGCGCGGTGGCCCTCTCGGCGGCCACCGTCCACGCCCCGGTGGCGGGAGAGTTCGACCCCCGCACCTACGAGGAGGTACGGGGGTCGGTGAAGGTCACGCCGCTCCAGTAGCGCGTCGCGAGGGGGCGGGCGCGAGGGGTGCGCCCCCGCGCCGTCGCCGCGCATCAGCCCTTGGTGTGCCCCTGGCCCAGCCTCAGCTGGTCGAAGATCACGTCGCACTGGTTGCCGGCCTCGCACGAGATCTTCATCGCGTTCGAGCCCTTCTTCAGGGTTATGAACGCGAACGTGCGGGTCCACCCCTTGTCCCACGCCCCGGCCTCGGCCTTCGCGAAGTTCGCCAGGTTCAGGGACTGGTTCGGGCTCTGCCCGTTGACCGTGAGGGTCGTCTTCGCGTCCTTGCCGGGCACCGCGTAGTTCACGAACAGCGTGTAGTCACCGGCTTCGGGGACCTCGACCGTCCAGGTCAGCGCGGCACCCGGCGTGTTGAAGTTGCCGACGTACTGGCCGCCCGAACTCTTCGACCCCTGCACCGCGCTCTGCAGCACCGCACCACCGGTGAGCGCCATCCCCGCGCCGGCGGCCTCGCCCTTCGGCAGCGGGCTCTGGGAGGGCTCCGGTGAACCGCTGGGTTCGGTGCCGCCGGTGTTCTGCTGGGGCGCCGACGGCTTCGGGGACTGGGACGACGCCTGGTTGCCGCCCTTCTTGTCGTCGCCCTTCTTGCCGAAGACCAGCGCCGCGCTGATGCCGATCGCCACCGCGGCGACCACCGCCACCGCGGCGATCAGCAGGCCCTTGCGGCTGGAGCCGCCGCCCCCGCCGTGGCCGCCACGGCCGCCGGGGAGGGGGGACTGCTGGGTGTGCTGCTGCTGCGCCGGAACGCCGTAGCCGCCCGCCTGGAGCGCCTCGGGAGCCTGGTACTGGGCCTGGTAGGCCGGGGCCTGCTGCTGCGGCGGGACCGCGCCGCGCTGGCCGCCGTACGTCCGCTCACCGACCGTGCGCACCTGGTTGTACGAGGTACGGGGGACGCCGGGCTGCGCGCCGGACGGGCCACCGACCGCGGGGCCGGGGTAGCCGTATCCGCCGCCCTGACCGGGCGGGGTGGCTCCGGCGGCCTGGCCGTCCGCGTAGAGGTAGCCGAACGGGTCGTCGTCCTCGGGCTGGTTCGCCCCACCGTGCGGGCCGTTGTGCGCGGGCGTCGTCATCGCAGGTCACTCCTTTCGACCCACGGGAGCCTACCCCGAACACGTGCGCCCACGAGCGGCCGATCAGGTTACCCGGCCCGCCGGTGTGCCTTGGAACGGGACCTTTTCTCGATGTACATCCGCTGGTCGGCGGAGCGCAGCACCTCGTCCGCCGACATCCCGCAGCTGGCCCAGCCGATCCCGAAACTCGCCCCCACGCGAACCGCCCGGCCGTCCACCCGGATCGGCGGGATGATCGCGTTGCGCAGCCGTACGGCGAGGTCGGCGGCGTCGGCGGCGCCCAGTCCATCGGCGAGGACGACGAACTCGTCACCACCGAGCCGCGCGACGGTGTCACCGTCCCTGACGCACGTCGTCAGCCGCCGGGCGACCTCGATCAGGACCGCGTCGCCCGTGTGGTGACCGAACCGGTCGTTGATCGACTTGAAGCCGTCGAGGTCGCAGAAGAGGACGGCGAGCCCCTTCGTCCCGTCGTCGACGTCCGTGGCGGGCGCCACGATGTGGACGTGGTGGTCGTACGGGCCGTCCGCGTGGGACGTGAAGGCGCCGGAGAAGTCGAACGGGTCCGTCCCCGGCGCCGCCCCGGAGCCCGGAACGGCGCCCGCCCCGGCCGCCCCCGTACCGACGCCGGGGGCCGGGAAGCCGTAGTCGGAGCCGTCGTGCCCGTCGGGGCGAAACCCGTGCTCCCCCGCACCACCCGCCTCGGGGCGCGTCTCGAAGGCCGCGTCGAGCGCCTCCACGGCGGTGGCCCGCACCGACTGGGGCCGCCGGCACAGCCGGGCCCCGAGACGGGAGCGCAGCTCGGCGCTGTTGGGCAGGCCGGTGAGGGAGTCGTGGCTGGCGCGGTGCGCGAGCTGGAGCTCGTGCCGCTTGCGCTCCTCGATGTCCTCGACGTGGGTGAGCAGGAAACGGGGACCGTCGGCGGCGTCCGCGACGACGGAGTTGCGCAGCGAGACCCACACGTAGGTGCCGTCGCGCCGCCCGAGGCGCAGCTCGGCGCGGCCGCCCTCGGCGGAGGTGCGCAGCAGGGTGCCGATGTCCTCGGGGTGCACGAGGTCGGAGAAGGAGTAGCGGCGCAGGACGGAGGCGGGCCGGCCGAGCAGGCGGCACAGGGCGTCGTTGGTGCGCAGCAGCCGGCCGTGCTGGTCGCCCCCCATCTCGGCGATGGCCATGCCGCTGGGCGCGTACTCGAAGGCCTGGCGGAACGACTCTTCGCTGGCGCGCAGCGCCTGCTGCTCGCGTTCCAGCCGGACCAGGGCCCGCTGCATGTTCGCCCGCAGCCGTGCGTTGCTGATCGCAATCGCCGCTTGGAAGGCGTACATCTGGAGTGCTTCGCGCCCCCACGCGCCGGGGCGGCGCCCGTTGCGCGGTCTGTCCACCGAGATGACACCCAGAAGTTCCCCTCCGGTCGCATACATCGGGGCGTACAGCCGGTCCTCGGGATGCCACTCGTCCTCGAAGCGCGGATCGGGGCCGTCGGTGTGCCACTGGGGGACGTCGTCCTCGATCAGGACCCAGCCCTCGGTGTGCGGGATGAAGCGCAGCCCGTCCCAGTCCTCGCCCATCGCCAGACGGCGCTCCCAGGAGGGGCGGGAGCCGACGCGACCGGTGATCAGGGCCTCGGCGGCCGGGTCGCCGGCGAACGCGGCGACGACGAGATCCCCGTCAGGGCGTACGAGATTGACACAGGCGAGCTCGTAGCCGAGGCCGCGCACGATGCCGTCCACGACGGTCTGCAGAGTGTCCGCCAGGCTACGGGCCGTGTTGAGTTCGGCCACCACCTGGTGCAGCTGCCGCAGGGTCGCAAGACGGACGTACGGCTCCGACTCGGTCTCCATTGCTCGCTCTCCCCGAGACCTCGACAGCAACTCCAGGTTTGTCATCGGCGTTTCGTTGCGGTGTCCCGTCCACTGAATCACAGTGAGCTGTGCGGCAGGTACACAGGGTCAACAAATCTTGCCCTCTGTGACTCAAGTCACATGAGATGAATAACCGCGCACTCTGGGCACGTTGGGGAGTGGGAGCGCTCCCGCTCCTTTTCGTGAGCAAACGATACGCCCAGGCCTAGGCCGGGGGGCGGGGACGCGGCTCGGACCACCGCCCGATGTGCGCCGCACGGCGGCGGGACTAGCGTTCGGGTCGTGCCGAAGACGACCCTTGTGACCGCCCCGACCACCCCGACCACCCCGACCGCCCCGACCCGGGTCGGACCCGAACCGTCCGCCACCCCTCATCCTGAGGGGGTGAGCAACGACGAGTTCCGGGCGGCCATGTCCCGGCTGGCGGCGGGCGTGTGCCTGATCACCGCACACGAGCCCCCCTCGACCGCCGACGGGCCGCGCGGCGAGGACGTCGGCATGACCGCCACCGCGTTCATGTCGGTCTCCCTGGACCCGCCGCTGGTGCTGGTGAGCCTGCGCGAGGGGTCCCGGATGGACGACCTGCTGACGGAGCAGCCGCTGTGGGCGGTGTCCGTCCTCGCGGACGGGCAGCTCCAGGTGGCGGGGCGCTTCGCCATGAAGAACCGGATCAGCGACCGGCTGCTGTTCGAGGGCCTGCCCGCGGTACGGGGGGCGCTCAGCGGGGCGCCGCTGCTGTCGGGGGCGCTGGCCACGCTGGAGTGCCGCACGGAGTCCCGCGTCGAGGCGGGCGACCACACCCTGGTCATCGGGCGCGTCCTCAGCGCCGCCCTGCCGAACCCGGACGCACCGCCGCTGACGTACTTCCGGGGGCGCTACCGGCACTTGGCGCCGTAGCCCCTGCCCTGGCCGGGCGGTTTTCGGGCGGGCCGGGGTCGGGGCGGGGCGGGGTGCCCTTCAGCCCCGGCCGGCCAGAATCCAGCCCCGCCGGCGATTGAGGCGCGGGAGTCCGGGGCGGGGCCCGGTTACCAGTCCCGGCCCGTGCGGCCGCGCTTCGTCTCGCCGCGGGCCTTCTTCTCCCGCAGACGCCGCTCGTTGATCCCCCGGGGGATCTTCGTGGCGCGGCGCGCCTTCGGCGGTGGGGCCGTGGCCTCCGCCAGGAGCGAGGCCAGCCGGACCAGGGCCATCTCCCGGTTGCGGAACTGCGATCGGTGCTCGGAGGCCCGTACCGTCACCACCCCGTCCACCAGCCGGGACGCGAGCCGCTCCAGCGCCCGTTCCTTCCACACGTCCGGCAGCGCCTTGGTCGCCGCCACGTCGAAGAGCAGCTCCACCCGCGAGTCCGAGGTGTTGACGTGCTGGCCGCCCGGCCCGGAGGAACGCGAGAAGCGCCAGGCGAGCTCCGCCTCGGGGAGCACGACCGAACCGCGGATGACATAGGGACCAGGCATGCCCCTATGATCGGCCCCCGCCGCGGCCTCCGTCACCCCGATTTCGGGGCGCCCCGGGCGGTTCGGAACCTACCGGACCCCTCCCTGCGTTATGAAGGACAGCAGTAACGTGACCACGACCACTGAGCGCGGTCATGTGACGAGGAAGGGACACCAGTCAAAATGGCAGTAAGCCTGTCCAAGGGCGGCAACGTTTCGCTCACGAAGGAGGCCCCCGGCCTCAGCGCCGTCACGGTCGGCCTCGGCTGGGACGTCCGTACGACGACCGGTGTCGACTTCGACCTGGACGCCTCGGCCATCGCGGTCAACGCGACCGGCAAGGTCGTCTCCGACGGTCACTTCGTGTTCTTCAACAACAAGTCCACCCCGGACCAGACCATCGTGCACACCGGTGACAACCGCACCGGTGAGGGCTCGGGCGACGACGAGGCCATCAACGTCAACCTCGCCGGCCTGCCCGCCGACGTGGACAAGATCGTCTTCCCGGTCTCGATCTACGACGCCGAGTCCCGCAGCCAGAACTTCGGCCAGGTCCGCAACGCCTACATCCGCGTCGTGAACCAGGCCGGCGGCGCCGAGATCGCCCGCTACGACCTCTCCGAGGACGCCGCCACCGAGACCGCCATGGTCTTCGGCGAGCTCTACCGCAACGGTGCCGAGTGGAAGTTCCGCGCGGTCGGCCAGGGCTACGCCTCCGGCCTCACCGGCATCGCCCAGGACTTCGGCGTCAACGTCTGATCCGCGTCCGGCCCGGTGAAACCCCCTTCCCCGAGCCCGGGGCAGGGGGTTTCGCTACCGTTCGACGGGTGATCCTGCAACCGCTCGTGCCCGTGGACGGCGCCCTGCCCGGCCCGGTCCTCACCGAGATCGCCGCGCTCTACGCGACGAACCGCGCGTTCTTCGAACTGAGCGGCGACTTCCCCGACCCGGCCCGCATCACCGTCGAGCAGGTCGCCGCCGCACTCGCCGACGAACTCGCCACCGACAGCGCCGAGGTGTTCCTGGCCCGCTCCGCGGGCCGGATCGTCGGCCTCGTCGTCACCCTCGCCCACCACCCCGACCCGGCCTCCGGGGACCCGGACCCGTGGATCGGCCTGCTCCTCATCGACTCCACCGCGCACCGCGAGGGCCACGGCCGCACGGTGGCCGGCCTGGTCGAGGACCGCTTCCGCACCGCCGGGCGCGCGGGCGTACGGCTCGCCGTACTGGAGGACAACGCGGCCGGCCTCGCCTTCTGGCAGGCCCAGGGCTACACCGTCCTGCGCCGCGCCAAGGACCGTGAACGGGGTCGCCCGTGCCGGGTGATGCGCAAGGAACTCTGAGGGCCTCAGGGCGCGGTGGGACGGTCCTCGCCGTGGAGCCAGACGTCCCACACGGCCTTCAGGTCGTGGCCCGTGCGCCGCTGCGCGTACGCCGTGAAGTCGGCCGTGCTCGCGTTCCCGTGCCGGTGGTCGGCGGCCCAGCCGCGCAGCAGGTCGAAGAACGCCGGGTCACCGACCTCCTGGCGGATCCGGTGGAGCACCATCGCACCCCGGTAGTACACCGGATCGTCGGAGATGTGCTCCGGTCCGGGCGGGGAGGCCGGCGGGAAGGCCGCCCAGTCGCCGTCCGCGTGCGGATCGACCGAGGTGTCGCCGGCCAGGAAGGCGTCGAAGCGCCGCTGCGCGCTCACCCCGCCGTGTTCCTCCGACCACAGCCACTCCGCGTACGTCGCGAAGCCCTCGTTGAGCCACATGTCCTTCCAGGACTTCGGTGACACCGAGTTCCCGAACCACTGGTGCGCCAGCTCGTGCAGGACCGTTTCCTCGTCGGGAGCGCCCGAGTAGACCGGCTTCGTCTGCGTCTCCAGCGCGTACGTGAGGGTCTGCGCCGGCATCACGATCGAGCCGACGCTTCCGAAGGGGTAGGGACCGAACTTCGCGGTCCCCCAGTCCACGATCTGCGGCAGCCGGGCCAGCGCGGCCTCGCTGCCCGCCGCCTCGCCGGGCGCGACCGCGTCGTAGACCGGGACGCCCGAGGGGGTCCGGCCCGTCGTCACCTTGAACCGTCCGATGGCGACGGTCGCGAGGTAGCTCGCCATCGGCTCGGGGCTGTGCCACGCGAACTCGGTCTGCCCGTCCGCCACTTCCCTGCGGGAGCGCAGCTCGCCGTTGGACACGGCCTCGTAGCCGTGCGGGACGGTGACGGTGATGTCGTACGTGGCCTTGTCACCGGGGTGGTGGTTGCCGGGGAACCAGCCCATCGACCCCACGGGCTCGCCGACCGCCACGGCGCCGTCCCCGCCCGCGATCCAGCCCTCCTTGGAGCCGTCCGGGTCGACGACGGGCTTGGGGCGGCCGCCGTAGTCGATCTCCGTACGGAAGACCTCGCCCTTCTTCAGGTCCTTGGCCGGGCGCACCGTCAGCTCGTTGCCGGTCCGGTTGTAACGGGCGCCGGTGCCCTGGACGTCCACGCTCTCGACCTTGAGGCCGCTCAGGTCCAGGTTGAAGGAGCTGAGGCCCTGTTCGGCACGGGCGGTGATGACGGCGGTGGCGTGCAGCAGACCGTCGGCGGGGTCGTAGGTGAGGTCGAGGGCGTAGTGCTCGACCTGGTAGCCGCCGTTGCCGGCGCGGGGGAAGTACGGGTCGCGCAGCCCGGACGCGCCGGGCCGCCCCTGCACGGTGGCGCCCGTACATCCCGTGGCCAGGGCGGCGAGGGAGAGGAGGGCGGCGAGTGCGGGGGCGGCGAGGCGGGTGAGGCCGGTGCGGCCGGGGAGCGCGGGGTGTTCCACGGGTTCGATCCTAAGCGGGTGCCCCGGACGGGGGGCGGGGCCGCGGTCGGGTGCCGACGGAGCCACCCGGCCGCTGATCCCTACTTCTCGCCGAGGGCGTCGGCGCCGGCCTTGGCGAACTTCTCGTCCAGGTCGCCGCTCGGGGCGCCGGCCACGCCGATGCCGGCGACCGGGGCGCCCTTGGCCTGCACCGGGGTGCCACCGGCGAGGAAGAGGGTGCCCGGGATGTCCTTCAGGTTCGGGGTCTGCGCGAGGCGGCCCGCGAGCACCGAGGTCGGGGCGTTCCAGGACACGGCGGTGAAGGCCTTGCGCTCCGCCGACTCGTACGACTGCGGGCCCGCGCCGTCGCCGCGCAGGGTGACGAGGGTGTTGCCGTTGCGGTCCACCACCGCGACCGTCACCTTCTGGTTCTCCTTCTCCGCCGCGTGGAGCGCGGCCTGGGCGGCGCGGGTGGCGGCGTCGACGGTGAGGTGGGTGGAGGTGGTGAAGTTCCGGTCGTCGTCCTTCTTGGCCGCGGCCTGGGCGGGGGCGGGGGTGGCGCTCGCGCTGACGGCGCCGAAGGTCCCGGCGCCGAGGGCGACGGCGAGGGCGGTACCGGTGAGGACGCGGGTGCGGGTGTTCATGGCTGCTGCTCCTGGTGGTCATCGGCTCGACTGGCTGCTCCAAGCCTCCGCCGGAACCACCCCCGCTCCCGTCCCCGTACCGGCTCGCGGCGACGAGCGCACCGGTTGACGCGGGGGTCATCCGATCGGTCGATGCGGTGGCCCCGGCCGGGCGGTTCTCCTGGGGGCGGGGCTCGGCCCGGCCGGTCCCTTGCCCTGGCAGGGCGCGGCGGGACCGGGCACCGCCGGGTGTCTTCCGGCCCCGCCGGCAGATCCGGCCCGCCGGTGATCGGGGCGCGGGGAGCCGGGGGCCGGCCCCCGTCGAGCGGACCCGCACCCGCACGGCTACGTCGCCACCCGTCCGGCCCCGGCCGGCAGGTCCCGCCCCGCCGGCGATCGGGGCACGGGATCCGGGGGCGACCCGCCCTCGCCCGGCCGACGGCCCGGCCGGGGCGACGTCACAATGGATACCGCCCTTCCAGCACCAGGAGCCCCACCGTGCGCAACCCCCCGCGGCCGCACCCCACCGCCTCCGACGACACCCGCGGCCTGGCCACCGTCATGCACGTGGCGTTCTTCCTGCTCCTCGGCGCCTCGGTGGCCCGCTTCCTGCTCCGGCACCCCGGCGAACCCCGTACCCCCTGGGTCATCGCCCTCAGCATCGCGCTGGCCCTGCTCTACGTCCTCGGGCCCGCCGTCGGCGCCACCCGTACGCTGCCCGCCACCGCGCCCCCGACCCCCCTGCGCCGCCGGCTGTGGCTCGGGCTGGTGGTGGCCACCTGGGTCGTGCTCGTCGTACTCGCGCCGAGCTTCGCCTGGTGCGCCGTCCCCCTCTTCTTCACCGCCCTGCGCACCCTGCCCCCGCGCGCCGCCGTGGTCCTCGTGGCCCTGCTCACCGTCTTCGTCGTCGCGGCCCAGCTGAGGCTCTCCACCGCCTTCGACCCGAACCTCCTGGTCGCCCCGCCCGCCGTCGCCGCCCTCGCCACGGCCGTCTTCGTCCACATGGAACGCCAGGCGCAGGAGCAGCGCGCGCTGATCGACGACCTGATCCGGACCCGCCGGGAGCTCGCCGCCACCGAGCGCCGCGAAGGCACCCTGGCCGAGCGGCAGCGCCTGTCGATGGAGATCCACGACACCCTGGCCCAGCACCTGTCCAGCCAGCAGATGCTGCTCCAGGCGGCGGACCGCACCTGGGAGAGCGACCCGGGCACCGCCCGCGCGCACGTCCGTACCGCCACCGACATCACCGCGCGCGGCCTGGCCGAGGCGCGCAGGCTCGTCCACGACCTGGCTCCTCCCGAGCTGGACAACGGCACCGGCCTGGCCGAGGCCCTGCGCGCGCTGGACGCGGGTCCGGGCATCGAGGTCCGCTTCCACCTGGAGGGCGCCCCGGTGCCGCTCCCGGACCGCGCCGAATCGGCCCTCCTGCGCATCGCCCAGGGGGCCCTGGCCAACGTCCGCGAGCACTCGGGCGCCCGTACGGCCGCCCTGACCCTGAGCTTCCTCGGCGACCAGGTCGTCCTGGACATCGCGGACGACGGCGCCGGCTTCGCCGAAGCCCGTCCGGCCTCCTCCGGCCGCGGGCACGGCCTCCCGGCGATGCGCGCCCGGGTGCGCCAGCTGGGCGGAAGCCTGACGATCGAATCCACCCCGGGCGAGGGCACCGTCCTCTCGGCCGTGATCCCCCTGGAGCCCGCCCGATGACGACGATCCTCCTCTGCGACGACCACGTGGTGGTCCGGGCCGGCCTGCTCGCCCTGCTGGGCAGCGAGCCGGACATCGAGGTGCTGGGTGAGGCCGGCAGCGGTGAGGAGGCGGTCGCGCTGGCCGCCAAGCTCCGCCCGGACGTGGTCCTGATGGACCTCCAGCTGGGCGAGGGCATCGACGGCATCGAGGCCACCCGCCGCATCACCGCCCTGCCGGAACCGCCGCACGTGCTGGTCCTGACCACGTACGACACGGACGCGGACATCACGCGGGCCATCGGCGCGGGCGCGACGGGCTACCTCCTCAAGGCGGAACGCCCCGAGGAGCTGTTCGCCGCCATCCACTCGGCGGCGGCGGGCCGCACCACCCTGTCCGCGCCCGTCGCGAGCCGGGTCATGGCCCACATGCGGGGCACCCGCCCGACGCTCACGGACCGCGAACTGGACATCCTGGGCCAGCTGGCCCGCGGCCTCGGCAACCGGGACATCGCCCGCGCCCTGTTCATCAGCGAGGCGACGGTCAAGACCCACCTGGGCCGCATCTACGACAAGCTCGGCGTCGACACCCGCGCGGGCGCGGTCTCGGTGGCCAAGGAGCAGCGTCTCCTCCCCTCCTGACGGGCTCCCCGTCAGCGACCGTGACCGTGACCGTGGCCGTCGGGGTGGCCGCCGCCGGGTTGGCCGTCGTCGTGGTGGCCGTCGTCGTGGTGCCGTCGTCGTGGTGGCCGTCGGGGCCGACGATCGTCCACGGCCGCATCAGGTCGTCGTCCTCGTGTTCGAGGATGTGGCAGTGGTGGACGTACGTGGCCGGCAGCTCGGCGCCACTGCCCGGAATCCCCGCGATCGTCTCCGTCGGCGGGGTGAACTCCCGGATGACGATCCGGGTCACCGTCTCCGGATACGACTTGACCGTGTCCTTGTCGGACCGCGCCTCGTCCGGATCCGGCGGGATGGGCGGGCCGGTCAGATGGTTCGCCAGCACCGGCCGGTCCTCCGGCTTGCGGCCGCCGTCAATCCACTTCTCGTAGTCGTCCTGGTAGGCCGCCGCATCGATCGGCTGCCTGTTCAGCACCTGGAAGTTGACGAGGTGGACGTGCATCGGGTGGGCGTCGTGATTGGGATTGATGTACTCCCAGATCTCGGTCGAGCCCGCCTCGATGAAGTCCTGGGACGGCTCCATGAAGGGCACCGCGTTGAACGTCATGGTGCTGAAGAGTTTGTGCTGGTAGAGGACCCATTCCCGCCTACGGGTGTGGGGTTCAACCTCGATCCTTTCGACCTCCGGCAGCGCGAGTTCCCTGGGCGGCGTCGTCCTGTCCGCACCTCCGGACGGCGGTTTGACGACATGGAATTCCATGACGTCCGTGATGTCCGGGCCGTCGCCGCCGGGGAAGTGCACCGGGGCGTTGTAGTTCATCAGTTTGACCTTCGTGCCCACCGGCATCCGGCTGAAGTCGACGATCAGGTCGTACCTCTCGGCGGGCGAGATCAGGAAGTTCAGCATCTGCAGCGGAGCGCGGAAACCGCCGTCGGTGCCGATCAGCCAGAACGGCAGCGTCGGCTGCGGCAGCACGTCCCTGGGCACGCTGAACATGAGCCGCCAGAAACGCTCGTTCGAGGCGTTGAGCACGCGCAGCCGGTAGCGCCGCTGCTCGACGGCCAGGAAGGGGTACGCCTTCCCGTTGACGACCGGGGTGTCCTCGCCCTGCTGCGCGGTCATGGTGTAGGCGAGCGAGCCGTCCGCCTTGAAGGTCCGGTCCTGGAGGACGATGGGGACCTCGTATTCGCCCCGCGGCAGCCCGAGCCGGTCGTCGGCGGGGTCGCGGACGACATAGAGGCCGGCCAGACCCGCGTAGACGTTGACGCTGGTCATCCCCATGCCGTGATCGTGGTACCAGAGCAGGCACGAACGGTCGTGGTTGGTGTAGGCGCAGATCGCCTCGTTGGGCTTGACGCGGCTCGGGTCCAGGGTGGTGTAGGACTCGGCGTGGAAACCGTCCGGGCTGTACGACTGCAGCGGCATCCCGTCGGACTGCGGTGCCGTGAAACCGCCGTGCTGGTGCACGACGTTCCACACGTTGAGGTTCCGGGGGAAGGGCGCTCGGCTCTCGTAGGGGGGCGGAGCGATCGGGGCGAGCTGGGGGTCCCCGTTGTGGATCTTGTCGATCACGTCCTGGAACAGGTGCGTGGTCGGCAGGTGGTTGCGGTACTTGACGACCGTCGGGCGGTCCCTCGTCACGTCGAGGGTCGGCCCGAGGTAGCCCATGCCGATCGGCTTGCGGGGGTCGTGCGGGTTCGTGGCCCAGTAGCCCCACACGGTCGCCGGCCCGAGATCCCGGTGGAAGCGCCAGGAGCCCTGCCGCATCGTGATCTCGTAGTAGTCGGCGCCCGGATAGGCGGACGGATCCGGGACGGCCGTCAGCGGCCTGGGCAGCGGGTCGACGAACTTCGCCAGCGGAGGGGTGTGCGGCACCGCGGTGTCCGCGGCCGCCGCCCCGTGACCGTCCGACGCGTACGCCTGCGCTCCCAGAACACTCCGCGGAAGCGCGACCGCGCTGCCCAGGGCACCGGCCATGAGGAATTTCCTTCGCCCGAACATTTCTCCCGCTTTCCCTCGCCACGCGCAAGCCCCCAGGGATACAGGGACGGTTCGGCGCGCCGCCACAAAATTCCGCCTTGGTCCGGGAAAGCCACTCATTCGAGCCGGTCCGGGCGATAATTCTACGGGCTCCGAATTCGGGTCGAACGATTACCGCACATCCGAATACACATAAACCCATCACGCCCGGTGCGGCCCTTTATGAATACCGGCGGGCCCGGCGGCCCGGCACCCCGGCGGCTCCGCGCGGCGGGAGCGTCCCCGGCGGGGCCGCCAGGCCCTGTCCCCGGCGGGGCCGCCAGGCCCTGTCCCCGGCGACCGCCCGCACGCGGAATTGACGGGATCCGGACACCCGGGCCCGGTCTTCGGACAACCCGGCCCGGTTTTCTGTCGCAGGCCTGCCGGACCGGCTCCCCCCGATGGCACGCTCACTCGCGCCACCCCCACCCGCGAAGGAGTTCCCGTGCCCCACCCCACGCCCTCCCGCCGCGCCCGCCTCGCAGCCGCCGCCCTCCTCGGCGCCGCCCTCGCCCTCACCGCCGGCACGGCGACGGCGAACACCACGCCCACGGCACCCACCGCCACCGGTACGGGCACCGGCACCGGCACCGGCACCGGCACCGGCCAGTACTCCGGCACCGTCCCCCTCGGCACCACCCCCGCCGGCGCCACCTACCAGCTCCGCGACCCCTCCCGCGGCGACCAGCGCACCCTCGACGCCCTCAACCAGACCTCCGGCCCCGGCGTCCTGTTCACCGACGCCGACAACGTCTGGGGCACCGGCCTGCCCTCCAACCGCCAGACCGCCGCCGTCGACGTCCACTACGCCACCGCCGTGACCTGGGACTTCTACCGCGCCGCCTTCAACAGAAGCGGCGTACGCGGCGACGGGGCCGCCACCACCTCCCGGGTCCACTACGGGACCAACTACGGCGGCGCCTTCTGGGACGCGAGCTGCGCCTGCGTCTCGTACGGCGACGGCACCACCCCCGGCCGCCCGCCGACCTCGCTCGACATCGTCGGCCACGAGCTCGCCCACGGCCTGATCGGCTCCACCGCCAACTTCACCGCCGCCGGAGAGCCCGGCGCCCTCGGCGAGGGCACCGCCGACATCCTCGCCACCGCCGGCGAGTTCTTCGCCGAGAACAAGGCCGACGTCGGCGACTACCTCCTCGGCGAGCGCGTCTACGACGGCCCGCCCCGCCGCATGGACCGCCCCAGCGCCGACGGCGTCTCCCGTGACTACTGGTCCGCGGACATCGGCAGCCTCGACCCGCACGCCGCCTCCGGCCCCGCCCGCCACTTCTACTACCTCCTCGCCGAGGGCAGCGGCCCCAAGGAGATCAACGGGGTCGCCTACGACTCCCCCACCCACGACGGCTCCAAGCTCCTCGGCATCGGCCGCGACCGGGCCACCCGGATCTGGTACCGGGCCCTGACCCTGCACATGCGGTCCTCCACCAACTACGCCGCCGCCCGCACCGCCACCATCCAGTCGGCCATCGAGCTCTACGGCGCCGCCGCCCCCGAGGTCGCCCGCGTCGCCGCCGCCTGGAAGGCCGTCAACGTCGGCTGACCCGGCCCACGGCGCCGGGAGGGGCCCACCCGTGACACCATCGGGGACGTGCTCGACATCGGCTACTCCCTCTCCCGGCGCTTCCCGGACCCCCCGCAGACCGACTACCGCTCGGCGGACGTCCGGACCCTGCGGCACGACCTGTTCTGCGGCGACGTCTACCTCGCGGACACCGTCAAGGACACGGAGGTGTCCACAGCCTGGGGATGGGTGCCGGTCCTCGACTTCGCCTGGGCCCTGTGCGACATCGTCGAGAAGCTCGACGAGGACCCCCGCGGCAGCCGCTCCGCCAACCGCCAGTACGCCGAACTCGACTTCACCGAATCCGCGGACCGGATGCTCTTCGAGCGCCGCTTCGGCTGGGTCGACATCGAGGCCGACTGGATGGACCCGGAGGAGCCCCCGCTGACCTTCAGCCACCGCCTGCTGCGCCGCGAGGCCCGCGACTTCCTCCACGACCTGATCGCGGACCTCATCGACATGCACGACGGCCTGGCCGACAACCCGGTCATCTGGACGCTCCAGTCCCGCTTCCCCCGCGTCCCGGCGTAACCCCGACCGAGCAGGCCGACGGGGACCCCCGGGACGCCCGGCGCCCCCGGACCCCGGCACCCCCGACGCCCGGGACGCCGGCACCCCCGGCGCCCGGGAGGCGGCGCAGTCGCGCCCCGTCTACCCCTCCACCCGGAGCCCCAGCTGCGCCGCCAGGGCCGGGGCCAGGTCGAACAGCTGCGCCGGGCTGATCACCGCCCCGGACAGGGCCTCCACCCCGCGCGCGATCCCCAGCTCCGACGCCGCCCGCAGGTCCACGTCCGCCATCCGCGCCCCCGTGAAGTCCGCTCCCCGCACCACGCAGCCCCGGAACTCCACCCGCTCCAGCACCGCACCCCCGAAGTCCGGCTCCACCAGCACGCACCCGTCGAAGACCACGTCCTTCAACCGCGCCGTCCGCAGGTTGAGGTAGTCGATCTTCCCGCCCCGTACGAGCACCCGCTCCAGCACCGCCCCGTGCAACTGCGCCCCGCCGAGCCGCGCCTCCACCAGCTCCACGTCCCGCAGCGACGCCCCCGCCAGATCCGTCCCGACTCCCCGGACCCCCTCCAGCACCGAGTCCAGGATCCGCGCCTTCGCCAGCCCCGCCCCGTCCAGCGCGCACCGGCGCAGCGCGCAGTCCATGAACCGCGCCCCGACGCCCTCCTGCCCCGCCAGATCGAGGTCCGCGAACTCCAGTCCGTCGTAGTCCCCGTCCGGCTCCAGTCCACCGCCCTCCCACGCCACCAGCTCCGGCAGCCGGACCTCCGCCCGCCTCGCCGCCCTGACCGCTCCGGCCGCCTGCCCGCGCACCCGCTCGTTCCGCACCATCCCCCCATCGTGACCCACGGGACCGACAACGGAACGCCCTTGACCTCAACCACGCTTCAGGTCACAGGCTGGCCGCATGGACACCATGCGCGCCATCCGACTCCACGCCTTCGGCCCCGCCGAGAACCTCTCCTACGAGACCGTCCCCCGCCCCGTCCCCGGCCCCGGCCAGGTCCGCATCGCCGTCGCCTCCGCCGGCGTCCACCTCCTCGACGTCAACCTCCGCAAGGGCATCGAGGGGCCCCCGGCACCCCTGCCCGCACTCCCCACCACCCCCGGTCGCGAAGTCGCCGGCACCGTCGACGCCCTCGGCCCCGGCACCGATCCCGCCTGGCTCGGCCGGACCGTCGTCGCCCACCTCGGCTTCGCCCCGGGCGGCTACGCCGAGTACGCCGTCACCGACGCCGGCCGCCTCCACCCCGTCCCCGAGGGCCTCGACACCGCCCAGGCCGTCACCATGATCGGCACCGGCCGCACCACCCTCGGCATCCTCCAGTTCGCCGACCTCGGCCCCGGCTCAGTCGCCCTGATCACCGCCGCGGCCGGCGGCATCGGCACCCTGCTCGTCCAGTACGCCAAGAACGCCGGCGCCACCGTCGTCGCCCTCGCCGGAGGCCCCGCCAAGACCGCCCTGGCCACCGCCAACGGCGCCGACCTCGCCGTCGACTACACCACCGACGACTGGGCCGACACCGTCCGCGCCCACCACCCCGACGGCGCCACCGTCCTCTTCGACTCCGTCGGCGGCGCCACCGCCCGGACCGCCCTCGGCCTCCTCGCCCCCGGCGCCCGCCACCTCGTCCACGGCCGCTCCTCCGGCCCCCTCACCCTCACCGGAGCCGAACAGGACGACCTCACCGCCCGCGGCATCACCACCCGGGGCGTCCTCGGCCCCGCCATGCTCGAAGCCGTCGGAGCCCCCGACCCGATGCGCGTCCTGGAAACCCGAGCCCTCGAAGAAGCCGCCACCGGCCGGCTGCGCCCCGCCGTCCAGCGCTACCCCCTGGCCGAAGCCGCAGCCGCCCACCACGCCCTCGAAACCCGCGCCACCACCGGCAAGGTCGTCCTGGAGCCCTGACCCGCCTGCACACCGTCCCCCGCCGGATCCCGCCCGATCCCGCCCGGCCCGCCGGGATCCGCGGGGAGCGCTCACCCCTCCCCGCCCAGCTCCGCCAGCTCCCCGCCCGTCAGCCGGTACACCGACCACTCCTCCTGCGGCCGCGCGCCCAGGGCCTCGTAGAAGGCGATCGACGGCGCGTTCCACTTCAGCACCGACCACTCCAGCCGCCCGTACCCCCGCTCCCCGCAGATCCGCGCCAACTCCCGCAACAGCGCCTTCCCGTACCCGCCCCCGCGCGCACCCGGCCGTACGTACAGGTCCTCCAGGTAGATCCCGTGCGCCCCGAGCCACGTCGAGAAACTCAGGAACCACACCGCGAAGCCGACGACCTCACCCTCGGCCGTCTCCGCGACGTGCGCGAACGCCGCCGGGCGCTCCCCGAACAGCGCCTCCTCCAGCTGCGCCTCCGTCGCCCGCGCCTCGTGCGGCACCCGCTCGTACGCGGCGAGTTCGCCGATCATGGCGCGGATGACGGGCACGTCGGCGACTTCGGCCTCTCGAATCAACATGCCCGCAGCCTAGGCACGCCCCGTCGGCGCCCCCCACGACCCGCACCCCCACCGGCCGCCGCCCATCCCGATCGCCACACACGACCCGCTCACCCTGCGCGACCCACTCACCCCGCGCACCCGATGCGCCCCGCACGCCCCAACAGCACCTCCGCCACCGCCACTTCCCGCTCCGGCAGCGCCACCTCCCCGTCCTCCACCTCCCACAGACCGTTCTGCAGCACCCGCCCGAGCGTCCACGCCCGCGCCCGCTCCCGGTCCAGCCCCACCACCTCCGTCAACAGGTCGAACCGCCACCCGACCTCCTCCACCCGGAACCCGTTCACCAACGCCGGCAGCAACTCGAACCCCGGGTCCCCCGCCAGCGGCTTCGGATCGATCGCCAGCCACGGCTCCCGCTCCGCCGCCAGCACGTTGTCGAAGTGCAGGTCCCAGTGCAGCAACCGGTCCCCCGGCTCCGCCGCCACCTCCGCCAACGCCGCCGCGCAGTCCCGCAGCAGCCGCCGCTCCCCCGCGTCGGCCAGCCGCCCGGCCGCCTCCGGCACCCCCGCCAGCAGCCCCTCCGCGACCTCGCCCAGCCCCCGCAGCCCCTGCGGCGCCCGCACCGACGTCAGCCGCGCCAGCAACTGCGCCACCACCGTCACCGCCGCCCGCGGCTCCCGCTCCACCAGCCCCGACAGGTGCCGCCCCGCGTCCAGCCGCTCCAGCAGCAACGTCCCCGTCGGCCCGTCCCACTCCAGCAGCCGTACACAGCCCCGCCCGTCCCACGCGCGCAGCGCGACCGGCTCCCCCGCGCTCTCCTCGTCCGGGACCAGCAGCTTCAACGCCGCCTCCGTACCGTCCGCCCGCACCACCGGCAGCACCAGGGCCGTCATCCCGTGCATCGCGGGCCCCGTCACCCGCAAGCCCCACCGCTCCAGGAACTCCGCCACACGCCCCGGCAGCCCCTCGACGAACTCCCGTCCCGCCGCGCCGCCGTACCGCAGCTGCACCTCGACCAGCCCCGCCGGAATCTCGACCCCGGCCCCGTCCCTACGCGGCAACGCCCGCCTCCTGGAGGGTCCGCGCGAACCCGGCCGCGTCGAACATCGACCCGTCCTTCGCCCCCACCGGCTTCCCGTCCACCAGCACCGCCGGCGTCCCCCGCATCCCCGTCGTCTCGAAGGCCTCCTCCGCCCCGGCGACCCACCCCGTGTGGGTCCCCTCGGCCACGGCCCGGTCGAAGGCCTCCCCGCGCAGCCCCGGCACCCGGTCGGCGATCCGCAGCAGCAGCTCGTCGGTGAACCTCCCCTGCGGCTGGCTCGCGAAGACCGCCGCGTGGTACTCGGCGAACTTCCCCGCGTCCACCGACGCCCGCAACGCGTTCACCGCCTTCACGGAACCGCTCGCCCCGCCCTGGTCGAGGAAGGAGGCCAGCAGGTACTCGATCCTCACCTTGCCCTCGTCCGCCAGCTTCAGCAGCGTCTCCCCGCCCTCCGACTCGAACTTCGCGCAGGCCCCGCACCGCGGGTCCACCAGCACCTGAACGGTGCGCGGCGCCCCGGGCCGCCCCACGACGACCTTCGCCCCGTCCACGGCGGCGGGCAGCCCCGCGAGCCGGTCCGCCATCGGGCTGGTCCGCACGGCCGACAGGTCCGACGCCGCCGTGTCCGAGGCCGCGCCGCCCCCCGCTCCGCAGCCCGCCACCGCGCCGCCCAGCAGCGCCGCCGCCGCGACCGCCGCCAGGACCCGTCCCGCGCGCCCTGTCCTCCGTACACCCAGCTTCACCCGACGACACCCTCTCCATAAAGAACTCATAAACCGTAAAACCGACAAACCCCCCTCGACACCCTACGCAACGCCCCGCACCCCCCACATCGGCCATCCGGCCTGCCAACGCCCTCCGAAACACGACACCCCGCCCCTGGACACCCCTCGAACAGCCCGTGTACCAACTCCCCCATGACGATCAACGGCGGTATCTCCTTCTGGTACGCGACCGACACCACCGCCCCCCAGCCACCCCGCGCCCCCCTCACCGCCGACGCCACGGCAGACGTCGTCATCGTCGGCGGCGGCTACACCGGCCTGTGGACGGCCTACTACCTCAAGCGCGCCGCCCCCGACCTCCGCATCACCCTCCTGGAGCAGAAGTTCTGCGGCTACGGGGCCTCCGGGCGCAACGGCGGCTGGCTCTACAACGGCATCGCCGGACGCGACCGCTACGCCGCCCTCCACGGCCACCGGGCCGCCCTCCGCCTCCAGCACGCCATGAACGACACCGTCACCGAGGTCATCGACACCGCCGCCAAGGAGGGCATCGACGCCGACGTCCACCGCGGCGGAGTCCTCGAAGTCGCCCGCACCCCCGCCCAGCTCACCCGCCTCAAGGCCTTCCACGCCGCCGAACTCGGCTTCGGCGAGAGCGACCGGGTCCTCTACGACGCCACCGACACCCGCGCCCACATCGACATCGCCGACGCCGTCGGCTCCAGCTGGACCCCGCACGGAGCCCGCATCCACCCGCTGAAGCTGGTCCGCGGCCTGGCCGCCGCCTGCGAACGCCTCGGCGTGGTCATCCACGAGTCCACCCCCGTCACGGAACTCGCCCCCCGCCGGGCCGTCACCCCGTACGGCACCGTCCGCGCCCCGTACGTCCTGCGCTGCACCGAGGGGTTCACCGCCGCCCTCAAGGGCCAGAAGCGCACCTGGCTCCCCATGAACTCCTCGATGATCGTCACGGCGCCCCTCCCGCGGTCCGCCTGGGACTCCCTGGGCTGGTCGGACCGGGCCGTCCTCGGAGACATGGCCCACGCCTACATGTACGCCCAGCGCACCGCCGACGACCGCATCGCGATCGGCGGCCGCGGCATCCCGTACCGCTTCGGCTCGCGCACCGACAACGACGGCCGCACCCAGCCGGCCACCATCGCCTCCCTGTCCTCCCTCCTCTTCTCCTTCTTCCCGCAGCTCACCGGTACGGAGATCACCCACGCCTGGTCGGGCGTCCTCGGCGTCCCCCGCGACTGGTGCGCCACCGTCACCCTGGACGCCACCACGGGCCTGGGCTGGGCGGGCGGCTACGTCGGCTCCGGCGTGGCCACCGCCAACCTCGCCGCCCGCACCCTGCGCGACCTGGTCCTCGGCGAGACCACCGACCTGACCGCCCTCCCCTGGGTCCACCACCGCGTCCGCCGCTGGGAGCCCGAACCCTTCCGCTGGCTCGGCGTCCACGCCCTCTACGCCGCCTACCGCGAGGCGGACCGCCACGAATCGACCACCCACCGCCCCACGACAACCCCCCTGGCCCGCCTGGCGGACCGCATCTCGGGGCGCGGCTGAGGCACGCGAAAGGCCCCGGACCAAAGCGGTCCGGGGCCTTCGGAAGCAGAGCCCCCTGTCGGATTCGAACCGACGACCTACGCTTTACAAGAGCGTTGCTCTGGCCAGCTGAGCTAAGGAGGCAGGGCCGCCATCACTCTACACAGCGCCCTCTCCCCCAGGCCATCGTGTTGATCCCGCCGATACCCGCCACCCCGCCCGCGATCCGGCCCGTCAGATTGCTGACAGGAGGCGTCCGGGCGGGTAGCGTCGGGCGGAGTCCAGTCAGCTGGACTAGACCTTCCACTCGGATCGTCCGGCACGTTCCTGCCGGTAGAAGGGATTCACCACCATGGCTTCTGTGACTTTCGACCGCGCGACCCGGCTCTACCCGGGCGGCGACAAGCCCGCCGTCGACCAGCTGGAGCTGGAGATCGAGGACGGCGAGTTCCTCGTCCTCGTCGGCCCCTCCGGCTGCGGCAAGTCCACCTCCCTGCGCATGCTCGCGGGTCTGGAGGACGTCAACGGCGGCGCCATCCGCATCGGCGACCGCGACGTCACGCACCTGCCGCCCAAGGACCGGGACATCGCGATGGTGTTCCAGAACTACGCGCTGTACCCGCACATGACCGTCGCCGACAACATGGGCTTCGCGCTCAAGATCGCCGGCGAGGACAAGGCCACCATCCGCCGCAAGGTGGAGGACGCGGCGAAGATGCTGGATCTCACCCAGTACCTCGACCGCAAGCCCAAGGCGCTCTCCGGCGGTCAGCGCCAGCGCGTCGCGATGGGCCGCGCCATCGTCCGCAAGCCGCAGGTCTTCCTCATGGACGAGCCGCTGTCGAACCTCGACGCCAAGCTCCGCGTGTCCACCCGCACCCAGATCGCCGCGCTCCAGCGCGACCTCGGGATCACCACCGTCTACGTCACCCACGACCAGGTCGAGGCCATGACGATGGGCGACCGCGTGGCGGTCCTCAAGGACGGTCTGCTGCAGCAGGTCGACACCCCTCGCAACATGTACGACCGGCCGGCGAACCTGTTCGTGGCCGGGTTCATCGGCTCCCCCGCCATGAACCTCGTCGAGGTCCCGATCACCGACGGCGGCGTGAAGTTCGGCGCGAGCGTCGTCCCGGTCTCCCGCGCGGCGCTGTCGGCGGCCGCGGACGCCGGCGACCGCACGGTCACCGTGGGCGTGCGCCCCGAGCACTTCGACGTCGGTGACGCGGGCGGTCTGACGATCACCGTCAACGTGGTCGAGGAGCTGGGCGCCGACGGCTACGTCTACGGCAGCGCCCTGCTCGGCACCGACAAGACCCCGCAGGACATCGTGGTCCGCGTGGGCGGCCGCCAGGTCCCGGAGAAGGGCTCGACGATGCACCTGGTGCCGCGCGCCGACGAGATCCACGTGTTCTCCACGTCCACCGGTGCCCGCCTGTCCGACTGACGCGCGCGCACTCACGCACGCACGCGCAGGAGGGGCGTCCCGCCAAGGGGCGCCCCTTCGGCGTCAGTTGTGGACCGCGGTGCGGGCCGGCGGCGCGGAGCCCGGCACCGGCAGCCGCACGGACGGGGGCACGAACCGCGGCAGACCGGGCCATTCGGCCGCACCCGTCAACCCTTGATTCGAAAAGCCGCGTCGAACCATCCCCCGACCGGGTGACTAAATGTCGCCAAATCCTCACCGAGCGCTACTCTCGCCCTCGTGACCCACACTGCCCGCCGAATCGGCCGTTCCCTCGCCCTGGTCCTGCCCGTCGTCCTGGTCCTGTCCGGGACCCTCGCGGTCACGATGGTCCCCTGGGCGGACAACTCCCCTTCCCAGATCCTGACCGCCTCCGCCGAGGACGTCTCCGTCCCCGCGAAGCCGCGCGCCGCGCAGGACGTGCTGCGCGACCGGCTGCTCGGTGAAATCCGGCAGGGCGAGGAGCCGGGTGACGTCCTGACCCACCTCCAGCAGGAGGTGGACAGGCGTCCTTCGCTCGCCGACCACTGCGTGGGCATCGCGCGGGCCCTGGGCCGGGCCGCCGTGGACGCGTACGGGCCCACGAAGGCCCAGTCGTTCGCGCGCCCGGTGTGCGACACCTCGTACGCCTCGGGTGTCGCCTCGATGGGCTGACGCCCGCCGCGCCTGCCTCCGCCGGGGCAGGGGCCGTCCCTACGCTGGCGGCCATGAGCGATGTTCCCCCCGCACCTCCCGTTTCATCCCAACCCATCGACCGCGCGGCCGCGTTCCCGGCCTCGCCCACCCAGGCGGTCATCCTGGCGGGCGGCCAGGGATCGCGGCTGCGGCCGTATACGGACGACCGTCCGAAGCCGATGGTCGAGATCCCCGGGACGGGACTGCCGATCATCGGGCACCAGCTGGCCTGGCTGGCGGCGGAGGGGGTCACCGACGTCGTCGTCTCGTGCGGGCACCTCGCGGACGTGCTCCAGGAGTGGCTGGCCCGCGCCCCGTTGCCGCTGCGCGTGACGACGGTGGTCGAGGAGGAGCCGCTGGGGCGCGGTGGCGGCCTCAAGTACGCGGCCCGGCACCTGCCGTGCGGTGACCGGCCGTGGTACGCGACCAACGGGGACGTGTGGACGCGGTTCCCGCTGCGCGAGATGGCGGCCTTCCACGAGGAGCGGGGGGCGACGGCGACGCTGGCGCTGGCCCGGCCGCGGATCCCGTGGGGGGTGGTGGAGACGAACGAGTTCGGGCAGGTGCTGGACTTCATCGAGGCGCCGCCGTCGCCGTACCTGGTCAATGCCGGCGTGTACGTCTTCGCCCCCGAATTCACGGCGCTGCTGCCCGATTTGGGGGACCATGAGCGGACGACGTTCCCGCATCTGGCGCGCGAGCGGCGGCTGGCGGGCTTTCCGCTGCCGCAGGGGGCCTACTGGCGGGCGATCGACACGGCGAAGGACCTGACCGAGGCGGCACGGGAGTTGGCGGCGCAGAACGCCGCCTGAGCCTCCTGAGCGCCATGACCCGCCCGCACCGTCCGCGCGCCCTCGCAGCCCGGCCCCCGCGTCCTGCCCCGACCGCGCGTCCCCGTACGCGGCCCTCGCACCCGGCCCTCGTACGCGGCTCCCGTACGGCGCTCCGCTGCCCGGCCCCCGACGCGGAAGGGCCCGGCGCGCTCGCGCCGGGCCCTTCGGGGCGGGTGGGGTCAGCCGAGGAGGCCGCCGACGAGGCCGGGCTTCTTGGCCGGGGTGTCCCCGCCGCCGCCCCGGCTCCCGGAGGAGGAGACCGGCGGCTGCTGCGGGCTGGACTGCTTCGGGGTGCTGCTGCGCGGGGTCTGGCCGCTGCCGCCGCTCCTGGTGGCGCTGGGGGCCCCGGAGCCGGTGCCGGTGCCGGCGGTCTCCCGGGTGGTGGAGCCGGTTCCGGTGCGGCCCGGCTTGGCGGAGGGTGTGGGGGCGGACGCGGAGGGGGTGGCGGCCTGCTTCGAGGGCTGCTGCTGCCTGACCGCGGGCCCGGACGGCTGGGCGGGGGCCTGGGGCAGCGGGCTGCCGGGGAGGTAGTTGCTGGGGGCCTGGCCGGGGCCGGGGACGGTGACGACGGTGCTGGAACGGACGGCGCCGCCGAGGACGGAGCCGATGAGGAGGGTGAGCCCGCAGACGACGGTGGCCATCACCGCGCCGCGGCGCAGGACGCGCCGGCGCAGCCGCCAGAGTTCGGCGCGGGGGCCGAGGGTGCGCCAGGCCTCTCCGGAGAGCCGGCCGTCGAGGGAGTAGACGGGCGCGCCGGCGATGATCAGCGGGCTCCAGGCGGCCAGGTAGATGATGTCGGGGGCGTCGTAGGCGGGGACGGTCTTCCAGCTGACCGTCATCAGCAGGGCGGCGGAGAGCAGGGCCCCGATGCAGGCGGCGAACCGCTGCCAGAGGCCGAAGACGGTCAGGACGCCGACGATGACCTGGAAGAAGGCGACGCTGAGGCCGGCTCCCACGGGGTGGGCCAGCGCGAAGTCGCGCAGCGGTTCGGCCAGGGCCCAGGGGTGCAGGGTGTGGAGCCAGCTGACCATGGAGCCGCGTTCGCCGCCGTCGAAGTAGACGGGGTCGCACAGCTTGCCCATGCCGGCGTAGATGGAGATGAAGCCGAGGAAGACGCGCAGCGGGAGCAGCACGACGCCGAGGTTCATCCGGCGGCCGGGGTAGTAGGAGGCCTGGGCGCGGGGGTCGGCGGGACCGCGCCGGGAGTCGGTGTCGGGGTACTGCTGGGGGTACTGCGGGGGGTACTGCGGGGGGTGGTGCGGGTCGTGCGGCCGGTGGGGCAGGTCCCGTACGGCGGACAGCGGGCGGGTCTCGTCCCCGTAGGTCCGCTGGCCGATGACGGTGGGGGTGGCGAGGGTGTCGTCGGCGAGGTCGTGGGCGAGGTCGACCCGGGGGATGGTCTGGGTGGCGCCGCCGTCGTATTCGTCGTGTCCGCGGCCGGCCTCCCGCACGGCCTGGAGGAGCCCGCCCGTGGCCGCGGCGTCGCCGGGGGCGGACTTGCCGCTCCAGACGACCGGGGCGCGGCGGCGGGTGGCTCCGGCGGCGGCGACCACGGCGGCGCCGAGTACGGGCGCGCGGCCGGGGGCATTCGCGGGCTTGGAACGCGCGCTCGGGCTCGGTGCGAGCCGCACGCGGAAGCTGGCGTGGTTGACGATGACCTGTGCGGGGTCGCACGGCACCTTGACCATGCTCAGCGCGGGCTGGTCGTCGAACCCTGACGTTCTGGTGTCCACACTCATCTAACCGAGTGATCAGTGTTTAGGACACTGCCTTGACGGCAGGGATCTGTCCGAGGCCCGTCAAGATCAAGTCACCCCGCCCGGAACGGGCGGGGTGACACGCTCACGGGTGACTCCCCGTGAGGCAAGTGGATCAAGCGGCGGGGCGGGCGGGCCCTGCCCCGGGGCCGCGGGAAGTGCCCGGCCCCGGTCCTGGCGCCGTCAGACGCGGCTGGCCTCGGCGCGGCGGCGGGCGGCCTCGTAGAGGACGACGCCCGCGGCGACACCGGCGTTGAGCGACTCGGCGCCGCCCGGCATCGGGATGCGGACGAGGTAGTCGCAGTTCTCGCCGACGAGACGGCCGAGGCCCTTGCCCTCGGAGCCGACGACGATGACGACGGGACCGGAGAGCGCTTCGAGGTCGGCGACGGAGTGCTCGCCCTCGGCGGCCAGGCCGACGATGGCCAGACCGGCCTTCTTGTAGTCCTGGAGGGCCCGGGTCAGGTTGGTGACGCGGGAGACCGGGGTGCGGGCGGCGGTGCCGGCGGAGGTCTTCCAGGCTCCGGCGGTCATGCCGGCGGCGCGGCGCTCGGGGATGACCACGCCGTGGCCGCCGAAGGCGGAGACGGAGCGGACGATCGCGCCGAGGTTGCGGGGGTCGGTGACGCCGTCGAGGGCCACGATCAGCGGGTCGTCGCCGTTGTCGTAGGCGTCGGCGGTGAGGTCCTCGGGGTGCGCGTACTCGTACGGCGGGACCTGGAGGACCAGGCCCTGGTGGTTGAGCCCGTTGGTCATGCGGTCGAGCTCGGGGCGCGGGGCTTCCATCAGGTTGATGTTGCCGCGCTCGCCGGCGAGCTGGATGGCCTCGCGGACGCGCTCGTCGTTGTCGATGAACTGCTGGACGTAGAGGGTCGTGGCGGGGACGCCGTCGCGCAGCGCCTCGAAGACCGGGTTGCGGCCGACGACCATCTCGCTGGTGCCCTTGGGGCCACCGCGGCGCGGGGCCGGGCGGCGCTTGGCGGCCTGGCGGGCCATGGCGCCCGCGATGCGGTTGGCCTTGTGCTTCTTGCGGTCCTCGGCCTTGGGCGTGGGGCCCTTGCCTTCCAGGCCCTTGCGCCGCTGGCCACCGCTGCCGACCGTGGCGCCCTTCTTGTTGGACGTGCGGCGGTTCCTGCGCTGGCTGTTCCCGGCCATGACCTCTACCTGTTTTCGTTGGTGCTGCGATATGTACGTATGAAGAGTGTGCCGCCCGGAAGGCCGGGCGGCACAGTCGGACTGCTCCGGAGGGCCCTGTCGGTGCTGCGCGCCTAGCGCGGGCCGAGGGTCCAGCGGGGTCCGGTGGGGCTGTCCTCGATGACCAGGCCGGACTGCTGGAGCTGGTCGCGGATGGCGTCGGCGGTGGCCCAGTCCTTGCGGGAGCGGGCGGACTCGCGCTGCTCCAGGACGAGGCGCACGAGGGTGTCGACGGCGCCGTGCAGGTCCTCGCCCCGGTCGGCCGCCTCACCGGCCCAGTGCGGGTCGAGCGGGTCCAGGCCGAGGACGCCCAGCATGGCGCGCACCTCCGAGAGGCGGGCGATGGCCGCGTCCTTGTCGTCGGCGGCGAGGGCGCTGTTGCCCTGGCGGACCGTGGTGTGGACGATGGCGAGCGCCTGCGGGACGCCCAGGTCGTCGTCCATGGCCTCGGCGAAGCCCGGCGGGACCTCGGCGGCGGCCTCGACGGGCCCGCCCGCCTTCTCGATGACGCGCTGGTAGAAGCCCTCGATGCGGGCGAAGGCGGATTCCGCCTCGCGCAGGGCCTCCTCGCTGTACTCGATCATCGAGCGGTAGTGCGGGGTGCCGAGGTAGTAGCGGAGCACGATCGGGCGCCACTGCTTGACCATCTCGGAGACGAGGACCGAGTTGCCGAGGGACTTGGACATCTTCTCGCCGGACATGGTGACCCAGGCGTTGTGCACCCAGTACCGGGCGAACTCGTCGCCGAAGGCCTGGGCCTGGGCGATCTCGTTCTCGTGGTGCGGGAAGATCAGGTCCAGGCCGCCGCCGTGGATGTCGAAGGCCTCGCCGAGGTACTTGTGCGCCATGGCGGAGCATTCGAGGTGCCAGCCGGGACGGCCGCGGCCCCAGGGGGTCTCCCAGGAGGGCTCGCCGGGCTTGGCGGACTTCCACATGGCGAAGTCGCGCGGGTCGCGCTTGCCGGTCTCGCCGGTGGACTCCGGCTGGCGGATGTTGTCGAGCTCCTGGCGGGAGAGCGAGAGGTAGCCGGGGAAGGACTTCACGTCGAAGTAGACGTTGCCCTCGGACTCGTACGCGTGGCCGCGCTCGATGAGCCCGCGCATCATCTCGATCATCTCGGGGACGTGACCGGTGGCGCGGGGCTCGTAGGTCGGCCGCAGGCAGCCCAGGGCGTCGTAACCGTTGTTGAAGGCCAGCTCGTTGTCGTAGCCGATGGACCACCACGGGCGGCCCTGCTCGGCGGACTTCGCGATGATCTTGTCGTCGATGTCGGTGACGTTGCGGATGAAGGTGACGTCGTAGCCGCGGTACGCGAACCAGCGGCGCATCACGTCGAAGTTCAGGTAGGACCTGATGTGCCCGATGTGCGGGGCGGCCTGCACGGTCGCGCCACAGAGGTAGATCGAGACGCAGCCCGGAACGAGCGGGGTGAAGTCGCGGATCTGCCGGGCGCTGGTGTCGTACAGGCGAAGAGTCACGGCATCCAGGGTAGTGGGCCTCTAGCAGTGCCCCGCGACCCTTTCGGCACCCGGGGGCGGGTTTGTTGCCGAAGAGGCGCGGACGCGGGCCCCGCGGGGTCCCGTACGGGCGGTTTACCCGCCTTGCCCGGCGCCTTCCGGCGACGTGCGGCGCCCCGGGCCGCCCCGGGCCGCCGCGCGGCCTCGACCGGGCCACGAGGCCCCGGCCCGGCGGGCCGGGGGTGCCCGGGACGGTCGGACGCGGTAGGGACGGTCAGACGCGGTAGACGAGTGCCGTGGCGATGGCGGCGAGCCCCTCGGCACGGCCCGTGAGGCCGAGGCCGTCGGTGGTGGTGCCGGAGACGGCGACGGGGGCGCCCGCCGCCGCCGCGAGCGCCTTCTGCGCTTCTTCGCGCCGCTTTCCGATCTTCGGGCGTACGCCGATCACCTGGACCGCGATGTTGCCGATCTCGAACCCCTCGGCGCGCACGATCCGGGCGGCTTCCGCCAGCAGGGTCACGCCCGCGGCACCGGACCACTCGGGCCGGTCGGTGCCGAAGTGGGCGCCGAGGTCGCCGACCCCGGCGGCCGAGAAGAGGGCGTCACAGGCGGCGTGGGCCGCTACGTCCCCGTCGGAGTGACCGGCGAGACCGTCCTCGCCCTCCCACAGCAGCCCGGCGCACCACAGCTCGCGCCCGGCCTCGAAGGCGTGGACGTCGGTCCCGATCCCGACGAGCGGGATCAGCGGGGCGGAGCCGGCAGCGGCCCGCGCGGCCCGCTCTTCGGAATCAGTACGCATCGTTGGCCCTCCTGCGGGCGAGTACGGCCTCGGCGAGGACCAGGTCGAGCGGACGGGTGACCTTGAAGGCCTCTTCGTGGCCGGGGACGACCACGACGGTGACCCCGGTGCGTTCCACCATGCCGGCGTCGTCCGTGGCGCCCTCGCCGCTGACGGCGATGGCCTCGTGGGCGCGCAGCAGGGTGGCGAGGTCGAAGCCCTGCGGGGTCTGTACGGCGCGCAGCCGGGCCCGCTCGGGCGTGGCGACGACGGGCTCGGGCCGGCCGGGCGCGGCGGGCTCGACCTCCTTGACGGTGTCGGCCAGCGGCAGGGCGGGGACCACGGCGGGGGCGCCGTCGCGGACGGCCTCGACGACGGAGTCGACGGTGTCCACGGGGACCAGCGGGCGGGCCGCGTCGTGGATCAGTACGGAGGTGATGTCCGCCGGGAGCGCGTCCAGGCCGGCCCGCACGGACTCCTGGCGGGTGTCCCCGCCGGGGACGACCAGGATCTCGGTGCGCTCGGGCAGCGCGTGCTCGTCCAGGAGGTTGCGCACCTCGGCGGT
The DNA here is from genome assembly GCF_055581065.1 of Streptomyces sp. NPDC031479. NCBI lineage: Bacteria > Bacillati > Actinomycetota > Actinomycetes > Kitasatosporales > Streptomycetaceae > Streptomyces > Streptomyces sp. NPDC031479. The sequence continues at coordinate 75,516 of NZ_JBVIKC010000015.1, read as the reverse complement.
CCCGTCGGACGGCGCGACGACCACGACGAGGGACACCGCGCGGGAGCGGGCCATGGCGCGGACGGCGTGGATCAGCATCGGCGTCCCGCCGAGGGCCCGCAGGGCCTTGGGCGCGCCGGGGCCGAGGCGTACCCCGCGTCCGGCGGCCGGGATCACCGCGGCGGTGCGGTGGGGGCGCGTTTGGTCAGACATCAGTAGTAGCTCCGGGCCAGGTTTGTGACTTCGGCCGACATGGGTATGGCCTGAAGGGTGCCGGGTGCGACGCCCTCGCCCCTTCCGTGACGACCGGTCGAGCCGGCTGGCCGGGCCCGGCACGCCAGAAGCAGGCCTACGGGTCCGTGGATGCGGATGCAGACATGCCGCAGCGCCCGGCAACGACCCCCTCGTCGAGGGGGTCCGTCATCGGGCACCGCGGCACACTGTGGTTCGGTTCGAGCGTCAGGACGCGAGAACCTCGTCGAGGAGGGCCTCGGCCTTGTCCTCGTTGGTGTTTTCGGCGAGCGCGAGCTCGCTCACCAGAATCTGACGCGCCTTCGCGAGCATGCGCTTCTCACCCGCGGAAAGCCCGCGCTCACGCTCACGACGCCACAGGTCACGCACCACTTCGGCGACCTTGATGACATCGCCAGAAGCGAGCTTCTCCAGATTTGCCTTGTAGCGCCGGGACCAGTTCGTCGGCTCTTCTGCGTACGGTGCGCGGAGCACCTCGAAGACCCGGTCCAGCCCGTCCTGGCCGACTACGTCGCGAACGCCGACGAACTCCGCATTGTCCGCAGGCACACGAACCGTCAGGTCGCCCTGGGCGACCTTGAGCACCAAGTAGGTCTTGTCCACGCCTTTGATCTGGCGAGTTTCGATGGCCTCGATCAGCGCGGCCCCGTGATGGGGATAGACCACGGTGTCGCCAACCTTGAACGTCATGTGACAGGTACCCCTTCCGTGGCTATCCAGGGTAACACGAGAACTGACTGTTATGAATGGCGTTTTCGCAGGTCAGGGCACATCTCGGGGCTTGACAACAGCGACACGAACGTGCTGCGAAGGGCTTCCGGAAGGGGGTATTCGCAGGTCGGAGGCGCTGTACGGACCGGCCGAATCGACCACGTTACACCTGGCGAAGGAGCCCACGAGTGTGACGTACGTCCCGTTTTGCCGGGTTCTGAGACCGGAAACGGAAGTACTCCGTTCGACTGGCGGGCATGCGTACGGAGCGGGTTCCGGCCCAATCCCGAATTGATCACGGATCCGCGTTCGGGGGAATCCGGAAATTGATCACCGCGCGGCGTCCGGGGGTTATGGGAATGCAAGATCGCGGGGCGGGGGCGGCACGGGGCGCGCGGAGCGGAGGGTCGGGTGCGGGGGCGGGGCGGCGGCTCGGTAACCTAAGCGCGCTGACACACCCTTAGGGCGGCTTTACCTCGGCCGTCCCGAGAGCCCACCCTCCCGTCCGTACGTCCTAGGAGTTGCCGCAGCCGTGAGCCGCAGCCTTCGACGCGGCGCCCTCGCCGCTACCGCCATCGTGTTCTCGATCGCCTCGCTCGCCGCGTGCGGTGCCGGCAACGACGCGCAGACTCTCCAGATCAAGCCGGACAACGCCGCCGCCACCAAGGGCGACATCAAGGTCCAGAACGTACTGGTGATCAGCCAGGGCGAGAAGGGCAAGAAGGGGCCGGCCTCCGTCTCGGCGACCGTCTTCAACACCGGTGAGAAGCCGCAGGTCCTCAGCGGCATCACCCTGCCGGCCACCAAGTCCAAGGTGGTCCTGAAGGGCGCCGGCGGCGCCGACAAGATCATCGTGCCCCCGAACGGCTCCGTGGTCCTGGGCGGCAAGGGCAACGCCTCCGCCTCCATCGAGGGCGGTGTCGCCTCCGCGGTGGAAGCGGGCAACGTCGAGGAAGTCGTCTTCCAGCTGAGCAGCACCGGTGACGTGCCCGTGGGCGCGCAGGTCGTGCCCGCCGCCGGCATGTACGCCGGCTTCGGCCCGACCGAGGCCCCGGCCGCCGCTCCCGCGGCCCCGGCGGGCTCCCCGTCCGGTTCCCCCTCGGGCTCCCCGTCGGGCTCCCCCTCCGGTTCCCCGTCGGGCGCCGCGGGCGCCTCGGCCTCCGGTACCCCGTCGCCGTCGGGCAGCGCCTCGCACGCCGCCGGCCACTGACGCCGGGAGACACGAAGGGAGGGCCCCGGCCGCTGATGCGGCCGGGGCCCTCCTTCGTTCGTACGCCCGCCGGTCTACGGCTCGAACTTGTAGCCGAGGCCGCGGACGGTCACCAGGTAGCGCGGAGCGCCCGGGTCGGGTTCGATCTTGGCCCGGAGGCGCTTGACGTGGACGTCCAGGGTCTTGGTGTCGCCGACGTAGTCCGCGCCCCAGACCCGGTCGATCAGCTGCATGCGGGTGAGCACGCGGCCGGCGTTGCGCAGGAGCATCTCCAGCAGGTCGAACTCCTTCAGCGGGAGGTCCACCTTGGCGCCGGCGACGGTGACCACGTGCCGGTCCACGTCCATCCGTACCGGACCCGCCTCCAGGGCCGCCGGGGTGACCTCCTCCGGCTCGCCGCGGCGGCGCAGCACCGCGCGGATGCGGGCGACGAGCTCGCGGGAGGAGAAGGGCTTCGTGACGTAGTCGTCCGCTCCTATCTCCAGCCCGACGACCTTGTCGATCTCGCTGTCCTTGGCGGTCACCATGATCACGGGGACGTTGGAGCGGCCACGCAGCTGCCGGCAGACCTCGGTGCCCGGCAGACCGGGCAGCATCAGGTCGAGGAGGACGAGGTCGGCGCCGTTGCGCTCGAACTCGTCGAGCCCGTCGGGACCCGTCGCGGCGATCGCGACCTCGAAGCCTTCCTTGCGGAGCATGTAGGACAGGGCGTCGCTGAAGGATTCCTCATCCTCGACGACGAGCACTCGGGTCACGGAAGGACCTCCGGGGCAGGGATGGGTGTTTCGGGTTCGGGCTGGGGCTGGGGCTGGGGTCGGGCGGGTGCGGGGGCGTCCGCCGGGATCTGCACGGCCGCCTCGGGCAGGCGCAGGGTGAACGTGGAGCCCTGGCCCTCGGAGCTCCACACCGACACCTCCCCGCCGTGCGAGGCCGCCACGTGCTTCACGATCGCGAGGCCCAGTCCGGTTCCTCCCGTGGCGCGGGAGCGGGCCGGGTCCACGCGGTAGAAGCGCTCGAAGACGCGCTCGCGGTCCTTCTCCGGGATGCCGATGCCCTGGTCGGTCACGGCTATCTCGATCAAGTCTCCACCCGGCGCGGTCACCCGGCGCGCAGCGATGCCGACGCGGGTGCGGGCGGGGCTGTAGTTGACGGCGTTCTCGACCAGGTTGCCGAGGGCGGCGGCCAGCTGCCCCCGGTGACCCCATACCCGCAGGTCGGCGGTGCCGCCGGCGGCCATGGTGATCTGCTTGGACGTCGCCGTGTGGCGGCACCGGTCGATGGCCTCGGCCACCAGGGTGTCCACCCGCACGGGCTCGGCGTCCTCCAGTGCCTCGTCGTTCTGCACCCGGGAGAGGTCGATCAGCTCCTGCACGAGGTTGATCAGACGGGTGGACTCGATCTGCATGCGGCCCGCGAAGCGGCTGACCGCCTCGGGGTCGTCGGCGGCGTCCATGACCGCCTCCGAGAGCAGGGAGATCGCCCCGACCGGGGTCTTCAGCTCGTGCGACACGTTCGCGACGAAGTCGCGGCGGACCGCCTCGATGCGGCGGGCCTCGGTGAGGTCCTCGACGAGCAGGAGCACCAGGCGGGAGCCGAGCGGCGCGACGCGGGCGGAGACCGCGAGGGCCTCGCCGCGGCCGGTGCCGCGCCGGGGCAGGTCGAGCTCGATCTGTCGTATCTCCCCGTCCCGGCGGGTGTCGCGGGCCATGTGGAGCATGGGCTCCACGGCCAGCTTGCCGCCGCGGACCAGGCCCAGGGCGTACGCCGCCGAGCTGGCCTTCACCACCGCGTCTCCCTCGTCGAGGACGACGGCGGAGGAACGGAGCACGGAGAGGACGGTGTCCACACCGGGCGGGAGCACCGCGTTGATGTCGGGGCGCATGGAGCTCCGGGTGGGGCGGGCCTGGTCGCGCTCGCTCCAGCGGAACGCCAGCATCGCGATCACACCGGTGCACAGACCGGCGATCGCTGCAGCTGCGGCGACCGCCGCGTTCACGTCCATGGATCCAGGTTAAGCAGGCAGAACGACACTTCCACAGCCGTTCGGGTGGCAGCTCGAACACTCGTCGCCCAGAGTTCACCCTGGCGACGGGGTTGATTCACTTGTGATGCCGGAGTCGGACGCGTTGGCACCCGAACGTGTAGAACGTGGGGCCAGGAGCCACGCAGCAGACGAGCAGGCACTAAGAGCGGCAGGAGAGGGACACCACCATGCGCGACGCGTACCACGAGGAACTGGACTCGATCGGAGAAAGCCTGGTCGAGATGGCCCGGCTCGTCGGTTCCGCGATCGGGCGGGCGACGACCGCGATGCTGGACGCCGACCTGAAGCTGGCCGAGAGCGTGATCGCCGCCGACCAGAAGGTCGACGACCTGCAGCACGACCTCGAAGCCCGTGCCATCGCGCTGCTGGCCCGCCAGCAGCCCGTCGCGACCGACCTGCGCATCGTGGTGACCTCGCTGCGCATGAGCGCCGACCTGGAGCGCTCCGGCGACCTGGCGCAGCACGTGGCGAAGCTGGCGCGCCTGCGCTTCCCGGACCGTGCCGTCCCGCGCGACCTGCACGCGACCATCCTGGAGATGGGGCAGCTGGCGCAGCGGCTGATGGCGAAGGCGGCCGAGGTCATCATCACGAAGGACGTCGACCTCGCGCTCCAGCTGGAGCAGGACGACGACGAGATGGACCAGCTGCACCGCACCCTCTTCCAGCACCTGATGGACGACCGCTGGAAGCACGGCATCGAGACGGCCGTCGACGTGACCCTGCTGGGCCGCTACTACGAGCGCTTCGCGGACCACGCGGTGTCGGTGGCGAAGCGCGTGGTCTACCTGGTGACGGGTGAGCACGCGGACGAGCTCCAGCAGCCGACGCAGGTCGACGGGGTCTGACCGTCCGCTCCCGAGCCCCAATGCGCCGTTGACGCGCCGGTGTGGCTGGGCATGAATGAGGCGAAGGCGCTCCGTCACCGGGACGCCACGCCTGTGCGCCCACGAGGAGGATCCATGCCCGATTCCCCCGTCCCGATCACCCCGGAGCAGGACCAGCAGCCGTCGTCCCGTCCGGAGCCCCTGCGCCTCCCCCTGCTCGCGGCCTGCGGCTGCGGGTCGGGCTGCGGCTGCGGCTGCCAGTCCGGAGCACCCTGCCAGTGCGGGGGCTGACACCAGCCCGTCGAGCATGCCCGAAGGGCCCCGCCGGACCGCGTCCGGTCCGGCGGGGCCCTTCGCCGTGCCGCAGCGGTCAGTCGCCGGTGTTGGTGGCCCAGACGGGCTGGTTGGCGCTGTTGTAGACGACGGCGTTGCCGTCGTCCTGGACGGACAGGTAGTGGCCCTTGTGCCAGGTGCCGGCGGCCCAGACGGGGTTGCCGTTGCTGTCGTAGACGACGAAGTTGCCGTCTTCCTGGAAGACGGCGCTGTTGGCCTTCGGCCAGACGCCGGGCGCCTGCCAGGCGGCCTTGCCGTCCTTGTAGAGGACGAAGTTGCCGTCGCTCTGGACGCGCAGGACGGTCCGGCCGTTGCCGGAGGTCCACGCCTGGTTCTTGTGGAGGGTGGAGCCGCCGTAGAAGTGGGCGTCGCTGCGGGCGGCGGAGGCGGCGGCCCGCGGCGCGGACGAGGCGTCGGCGGCCGGGCCGGAGGCGAGTACGGGCAGGAGGGCGAGGGCGAGCGCGGGGAGACCGCGCCTCACGAGGTTCTTGATCATGACCAGGAGTTGTAGCCGGGCGGCGCTCGGGCCCGACAGCGCAGAAACGACGCACTCACCCGTCCGGCCCACCACCTTCAGCGCCGAAACGCCACTTCACACCCGCTCCGCACCCTCCTTTCCCATCTCAAACCAACGAAAAAGCCCCACCCCGGCGCGAAACCACCGCCCTGCTCCCCCACCCCGCGAAAAAGCCCCCACCCACGGAGAAACCGCTGGTGGGAAGGGTGGGACGCTGGGCCGCAGGTGGGCGCCCTCGCGGGACCCCCGGGCCACCCGCCGCCGGCGAAACCCGGCGGCGCCCGTCGCGGAGTTGTGCGATCTTGCTGCCATGAGCGACCCCTCCACACCCTCCACGACGGTGGCCGACGCCGACATCCTCGCCCGCCGCCCCATACCCGCCATCAAGGCCTTGCGGGCACACCTCGGCTGCTCCCTCCAGGACGCGGTGACCGCCTACGAGGACCGCTACGAAGCCCTGCGCCTCGAACACCCGGACGTCCTCCCGAAGCTCGTCGACGACCCCGACGAGGACTCCTGACCCACACACGGCCCGGGACGACGAAAAGGCCCCCCACCCACTGGAAACCAGCGGGCGGGGGGCCCTTCACGTGATGGGGGTTACTTCTTGCCCTGGTTCTTGACGGCCTCGATGGCGGCGGCCGCGGCGGCCGGGTCGAGGTAGGTGCCGCCCGGGTTGAGGGGCTTGAAGGAGGCGTCCAGTTCGTAGGCGAGCGGGATGCCGGTGGGGATGTTGAGGCCCGCGATGTCGGCGTCGGAGATGCCGTCCAGGTGCTTGACCAGCGCGCGCAGGGAGTTGCCGTGCGCGGCGACCAGGACGGTGCGGCCCGCGAGGAGGTCCGGGACGATGGCGTCGTACCAGTACGGGAGCATGCGGACGACGACGTCCTTGAGGCACTCCGTCCGCGGGCGCAGCTCCGGCGGGATGCTCGCGTAACGCGGGTCCTCGGACTGGGAGAACTCCGTGCCGTCCGCGAGGGCCGGCGGCGGGGTGTCGTAGGAGCGGCGCCACAGCATGAACTGCTCCTCGCCGAACTCGGCGAGGGTCTGGGCCTTGTCCTTGCCCTGGAGGGCGCCGTAGTGGCGCTCGTTCAGGCGCCAGGAGCGGTGGACCGGGATCCAGTGGCGGTCGGCGGCCTCCAGCGCGAGCTGGGAGGTGCGGATCGCGCGCTTCTGGAGGGACGTGTGGACCACGTCGGGGAGGAGGTCGGCGTCCTTCAGGAGTTCGCCACCGCGGACCGCCTCCTTCTCGCCCTTCTCGTTGAGGTTGACGTCCACCCAGCCGGTGAACAGGTTCTTCGCGTTCCACTCGCTCTCGCCGTGACGGAGGAGGATCAGCTTGTACGGTGCGTCGGCCATGCGTACGAGCCTAATGGACGGGCCGGTGCGCCCGCGCGCGGCACCGGAGGGCCGCGGAGGGGCCCTCGATTGACGCGCGGCGTCAATCGAGTGGCGGCCCCGAGGGGCGTCCTCGTAATGTGCCGAGAGCCGGAGCGGCGCTTACATCACCGGGGGGAATCCTTATGTCCGTTGGCAGGTTGAGACAGGCCGCGCGGGAGAGCGTGGCGGGTCTGCCGAGTGCCTTCTGGTGGCTGTGGGCGAGCACGCTGGTGAACCGGCTCGGGGCCTTCGTCGCCACTTTCATGACCTTGTACCTGACTCTGGACCGGGGCTACTCGGCCTCCTTCGCGGGACTCGTCGTGGCCCTGCACGGGCTGGGCGGGGTGGTCTCCTCGCTGGTGGCCGGGGTGATGACCGACCGGCTCGGGCGGCGGCCGACGATGCTGGCGGCGAACGTGTCGACGGCGTTCTCGGTGGCCCTGCTGGGATTCATGGAGCATCCGGCGGCGATCGCGGCGGTGGCCCTGCTGGTCGGGATGACCTCGAACGCCTCGCGCCCGGCGGTGTCCGCGATGATGGCGGACATCGTCCGGCCGGAGGACCGCGTACGGGCCTTCGCGTTGAACTACTGGGCCATCAACCTCGGCTTCGCGATCAGTTCGGCGGTGGCGGGGCTGGTGGCGGAGTACAGCTACCTGGCCGGTTTCCTGGGCGAGGCGGCGCTGACGCTGGTGTGCGCGGTGCTGGTGTTCGCGAAGCTGCCGGAGTCGCGGCCGGTGCGGGACGCGGCCCAGGAGGAGGCGGCCGGGCCGGAGACCAGGCTGGGGGACGTGCTGCGGGACGGGCGGTTCATGGGCGTCGTCGGGCTGTCGTTCCTGATCTCGCTGATCTTCACGCAGGGTTCGGTGGGGCTGCCGGTGGCGATGGGCGCGGCGGGCTTCTCGCCCGGTGACTACGGGCTGGTCGTCGCGGTGAACGGCGTGCTGATCGTGGCGCTCCAGATCCCCGTGACGCGGTTCATCGAGCACCGGGACCCGCAGAAGCTGCTGGTGGTCTCGGCGCTGCTGGCGGGGTACGGGTTCGCGATGACGGCCTTCGCGGGGCCGCTGTGGGCGTACGCGCTGACGGTGACGGTGTGGACGCTGGCGGAGATCGTGAATTCGCCGACGCAGATGGGACTGGTGGCCCGGCTGTCGCCGGTGCACGGGCGCGGGCGCTACCAGGGGATGTACACGATGTCGTGGGCGGTGGCCGCGCTGGTGGCGCCGCTGATGGCCGGGTTCGTGATCGACCACCTGGGCGCGGCGTGGCTGTGGGGGGCCACGGGGGTCCTGGGGACGGTGGCGGCGCTGGGGTACTGGCTGCTGATGCGGAGCCTCCCGGAGGGTGGACCGGGGGCGCCGGGGGCGCCGGTGGCGGGCAGCAGGGCCGGCTCGGGAGGTTCGGCCGGATCGGATGCCGGATCGGGTGCCGGGTCGGATGCCGGATCGGATGGCTCCGCTGCCGGATCGGGCGGATCGAGTGGCTCCGCCACCGCGGCCGGGCCGGTCCCTGCCGGGGCGCGGCCGGTGGCCGCCGCCGAGGCGTAACGCCCCGGTGGGGCCGCGCCCGGCGCCGCGGGGCAAGGGGCGCGGGCCCGTAGGCCGGCCTCGGGCCGAGGCCCCGGCCGCCTCAGGCCGAGGGGCGCGTCAGGCCGAGGGGCGCGTCAGGTGCTTGAAGGCGTCCAGGTTGCGGGTGGACTCGCCGCGCGAGACGCGCCACTCGTACTCGCGCCGGATCGCGCTCGCGAAGCCGAGCTCCAGGAGGGTGTTGAAGGCGCCGTCCGCCGCCTCCAGGACGGTCCCGAGGAGACGGTCCAGGTCCTCCGGGGTGATGACGGACAGCGGGAGCCGGGCCGTGAGGTAGACATCGCCGAGGGGGTCGACGGCGTAGGCCATGCCGTACAGCTTGAGGTTGCGCTCCAGCAGCCAGCGGTGGACGCCCGCTTCGTTCTCGTCGGGGTGGCGGATGACGAAGGCGTTCACCGAGAGGGAGTGCCGGCCGATCCGCAGCGAACAGGTGGTGCTCAGCTTGCGGGTGCCGGGGAGCTGGACGACGTAGCTGCCGGGCTCGGGGCTCTCCCAGCCCAGCTCGGCGCCGGCCAGCGTGGACTCGATGATCGCGGCGGTGTCAGCCATGGTGGGAGCGTACGCGACGGCGGTGGTCGTGCATGGCCGCGGTGTACACGTCCGCCGTTCCGCTGGCGGCGGTGTCCCAGCCGAAGAACTGCGCGTGCCGGGCGGCCTCGGCGCCCATCCGGTCCGTGAGACCGGGTTCGTCCACGAAGCGGCGCAGTTCGCGCGCGTAGTCGACGGGGTCGTGGCCGGGTACGAGGATGCCCGTCACCCCGTCGTTGACGGCGACGGGCAGCCCGCCGACCGAGGCCGCGAGGACGGGCGTGCCGGTGGCCTGGGCCTCGATGGCGACGAGCCCGAAGGACTCGCTGTACGAGGGCATGACCAGGACGGAGGCGGCCCGGAACCAGTCGGCGAGCTGGTCCTGGCGCACGGGCGGGTGGAAGTGCACGAGGTCGGCGATGCCGAGCGTGGCGGCGAGCTTCTGGAGCTCCTCGGGCTTGGCGAGGCCGCTGCCGCTGGGGCCGCCGACGACGGGGACGAAGAGGCGGGTGCGCAGCGAGGGGTCGCGGTCGACGAGCTCGGCGATGGCGCGGAGCAGGATGTCGGGGGCCTTGAGGGGCTGGATGCGGCCGGCGAAGAGCGGAATCACGGCGTCCTGCGGCAGCCCGAGGCGGGCGCGGGCGGCGGCGCGGCCGTCGCCGGTGGTGAAGCGGTCGAGGTTGACTCCGGGGTGCACGACGGCGACCTTGCCCGGGTCGGCCTCGTAGTGGCGGACGAGCTCGTCCGCCTCCTCGGCGGTGTTGGCGATGAGGCGGTCGGCGGCGGCCACGATCTGGGTCTCGCCGATGACGCGGGCGGCCGGTTCGGGGGCGTCGCCCGCGGCGAGGGCGGCGTTCTTGACCTTGGCCATGGTGTGCATGGCGTGGACGAGCGGGACGCCCCAGCGTTCGGCGGCGAGCCAGCCGACGTGGCCGGAGAGCCAGTAGTGGGAGTGCACGAGGTCGTAGTAGCCGGGGCGGTGACCGGCCCAGGCCTGCATGACGCCGTGGGTGAAGGCGCACAGCTGGGCCGGGAGCTCCTCCTTGGCGAGGCCCTCGTACGGGCCCGCGTCCACGTGCCGGACGAGGACGCCGGGGGCGAGCTCGACGACGGGCGGCAGGCCGCCGGTGGTCGCGCGGGTGAAGACCTCGACCTCGATGTTGATCGCGGCGAGGCGCTTGGCGAGCTCGACGATGTACACGTTCATGCCGCCGGCGTCGCCGGTGCCGGGCTGGTGCAGCGGTGAGGTGTGCACGCTGAGCATGGCCACGCGGCGCGGCTTGCGGTGGTGGCCGACGGCCGGGAGGCGCAGGCGGGGCGGGTCGTGGCGGGTGCCGCGTGCGGCGGCGATGCGGCCGCTGATGCTGCCGCCGAGACGGGACACGTACTGGCTCAAGGGAGCAGTTCCTCTCGCTCGGATCGCTCGGACGACGGGCGGGCAGCGCATGCGGGGCGGCATGGCTGCGGGAGCGCGGTCGGCGCCCTGCAAGGAGTGCAACCCGGATGGCGGTCCCCCGCATTCCGGGAGGCCCGGACTTCCTGCTCGGTTTGCCGGTTTTTTATCTTGCCGGGCCGCTCGGCATACGCTCGGCGCATGGTCTCCCGCAGCACTCCGCCGCCCCCGAAGCGCCCTGTCGGCACCGTGACGCGCGGGACCACGAACCCGAACCGGCTGCGGCGCATGGACCGCTGGATCGCGGCCTCGCACGGGGCGGCGCTGCGCCGCGCCGACGCTCCGGTGGCGGTCGACCTCGGGTACGGGGCCGCGCCCTGGACGGCGGTGGAGCTGCTGGCGCGGCTGCGGGAGGCGGCGCCGCGGGTGCGGGTGGTCGGCATCGAGATCGAGCCGGCCCGGGTGACGGGGGCGAAGCCGTACGAGCGGGAGGGGCTGAGCTTCCGGCACGGCGGCTTCGAGGTGCCGCTGGAGGGCGGGGAGCGCCCGGCCCTGATCCGCGCGGCGAACGTATTGCGCCAGTACGACGAGGAGCAGGTCGCGGAGGTCTGGCAGCGGCTCTGCGCACGGCTGGCCCCGGGCGGGCTGCTGGTGGAGGGGACCTGCGACGAGATCGGGCGGCGGCACGTGTGGGTCGCGCTGGGGCCCGAGGGGCCGCGCACGGTGACGTTCGCGACCCGGCTGGGTTCCCTGGAGCGCCCCTCGGACCTGGCGGAGCGGCTGCCGAAGGCGCTGATCCACCGGAACGTGCCGGGTGAGCCGGTGCACGCCTTCCTGCGGGACTTCGACCGGGCGTGGGCGGCGGCGGCCCCGTACGCCTCGTACGGGGCGCGGCAGCGGTGGATCCGTACGGCGCGGGCGCTGGCGGCGGACTGGCCGCTGGCGGACGGTCCGGGGCGGTGGCGGCAGGGGGAACTGACCGTGCGCTGGGAGGCGTTGCGCCCGGCGGGGTGAATGTCGGCGCGCGGGGAACGGGTGGCGGAAGCCGTCCGTTGAGTCGTCCGGGGTGGGCGAGACGTGGGCGGTCATGATCGGAACGGCATCCGGAGGGTGTTGGAATTCACCGAGTCGTGGCACCATCCCGGTGACAGTGCCAAGTTACTGATGAATAGTCAGATCTGATGTCGGGTGATGTCCGGTCTGGCGCGGGGCGGCTGGGGGAGTCATGGGGACCGCGAAGCGAGCTTCGTCGCGCGTGCAGGGAGTGTCCGCTCTCGCACTGCTGTGCGCGATGGCGATACTGACGGCCCCGGGGCTGGCGGTCGGCAGCGCGTACGCCGCGCCGGCGGCTCCCGCGGCGCCGGCGGCGCCGGCTCCCGAGCCGGAGGGCAAGTCCCTGGACCAGGTCCGCAAGGAGATCGAGGACCTCTACCGGCAGGCCGGGACCGCCACGGACGCGTACAACCTCGCGGTGGGCGAGACGAAGGCGCAGTCCGAGCGGATCGTCGAGATCGCCAAGCTGGTGGTGGCGGGCCAGGACCGGATCACCGGCCTCAAGGACCGCGCGGGCGCCGCCGCCCGCGCCCAGTACCGCTCGGGCGGGCTGCCGCCGGGCGCGGCGCTGGCGCTGAGCGACAGCCCGTCGGCGTACCTGGACGGCGCGGGCCGGCTGCGGCAGGGCGAGAAGGCCACGACGGACCTGCTGTCCGAACTGAACCGGACCCAGACCGACTTGGAGCGGTACGCCAAGGACGCGGGCGCGCTCTGGCAGAAGATGGAGGAGAACCGGGTCAAGCAGGAAGCCGCCAAGAAGGAGATCGAGGACAAGATCAAGGCGGCGGAGGCCCTGGAGAGCCGGCTGGCGGCCGAGGAGAAGGCCCGGCTGATCCAGCTGGAGCAGGAGGCTCAGTACAAGGCGCAGACGGCGTGGCTGTCGTCGGGCGCGATGAAGGACGTCAAGGGCGCGGCGACGGACGCCGGGAAGCGGGCGGTGCAGTTCGCCACGGCGCAGATGGGCAAGCCGTACGAGTGGGGCGCGGCCGGACCGGGCTCGTTCGACTGCTCCGGGCTGACCTCGCAGGCCTGGCTGGCGGCCGGGCGGCCCATCCCGCGGACCTCGCAGGAGCAGTTGCGGCTGTTGCCGAAGGTGGCGCTGAAGGACATGCGGCCCGGCGATCTGATCATCTACTTCGACGACGCGACCCACGTCGGCATGTACGTCGGTGACGGCGCGATGGTCCACGCCCCGCGCCCCGGGCGCACCATCACGATGGCGGGCGCGGGCTCGATGCCGATCAAGGCCGTGGTCCGCCCCGACGCGTAAGCCCTGGCCGGGCGGTCCCGGATCCGGGGGCACACCCCCGGACCGGTCCGCGAGGCCCCGGGCCGGTGTCACGCCCCCGGGCCGGTCCGCGACCCCGGGGCGGGGCCGGCGGCCCCGGGCTCCGGCCCCGCCTGCGCTGCGGTCCGGTCCCGGACGGGCCCCGTCCCAGGGGTAGGCCCTGCCAGGGTGGCGGGGTGCCGGTGGCCGTAGGGGCCGGTTCCGGGATCGGTGGTGGGGGTCCCGGCGGGCGGACGGGGGTGGTGACGTTGGTCATCCCGGGAACCCGGCATCCCCCGCGATAAGGGCATATGACGGAGGCCCTCCCCCACCCCCGCCCCGATCGCCATTCCGCTCGCCGCCACCCGCCCGCTAGGGTCTGCGCATGAGCGCACCCTCGGGGGGAGGGAAGGAACCGGAAACGATGGCCGTACCCGTACCGCGGCAAAGGGAGATCCCGGTCGCGGAGAGCGGTGCGGCGGCCGCGCCGCCGGTCACCGCCACCGCACCCCCGGCGTCACTCACCCTGCTGGTGATAGAAGACGACCCGGCGGGCGGACTCACCGTCCCCGAGATCCTCGACGCCGACGGCCACCGCATCCGGCTGCGCAGCGCCCGCAACCTCACCGAGGCCGCGCGGCTGCTGACGCCCGACGTGCACTGCGTCCTGCTGGACCTGGGCCTCGCCCCGTCCGGCACGGGTTCCGGCACGGGTTCCGCCGCCGGTTCCGCTACGGGCTCCGCCGCCGACGCCGAGGACGACGGCCTCAGCGTCGTGCGCCAGGTCCTGCGCCTCGCCCCGCGGCACGCGGTCCTCGTCCTGACGGCCGAGGCGGACGCCGACCGCGCCGCCGAGGCGGTCCGCGTCGGTGCCCAGGACTTCCTCTTCCGCGACGAGCTCGACGGCCGGCTCCTGAGCCGGGCCATCCGCTACGCCGTGGAGAGAAAACGGGCGGACATCGCCCAGTACAAGCTCGCAGAATCGAAACTGCGCGCCCAGGAGAACGCCCGTCTCGAACGCGGCCTGCTCCCCACTCCCCTGCTGGAGGGCTCCGACCTCCGCTTCGCCGCCCGCTACCGGCCCGGCCGCAGCCGGGCCCTGCTGGGCGGGGACTTCTACGACGCCGTCCGCACCCCCGACGGCACCGTCCACGCGATGATCGGCGACGTCTGCGGCCACGGCCCCGACGAGGCCGCCCTCGGCGTCGAGCTGCGCATCGCCTGGCGCGCGCTGACCCTGGCCGGGCTGTGCGGCGACGACCTGCTGGCCACCCTCCAGGAGGTCCTGGAGGTGGAGCGGCCCTGCGAGGAGATCTTCGCGACGCTGTGCACCGTGGACATCTCCCCCGACGGCCGCCGCGCGGGTCTGTGCCTGGCCGGCCATCCGGCCCCGCTCATATCGAGGCCGGGCCGCCGCGCGGAGCTCCTCCCGTACGAGAACAGCGGCCCGGCGCTGGGACTGCTGCCCCGGGCCCGCTGGCCCCGCCGCCAGGTCGACCTGGGCGGCACCTGGAGCCTGATGCTCTACACCGACGGCCTCATCGAGGGCCGTATCGGGGAGGGCCGCGAACGGCTGGGCCAGGACGGGATGGTCGAGATGATCAACCGCCACCTGGAGCGCGGCCTGAGCGGCGAGGGCCTCCTGGAGGCCTCCGTCACCGAGGCCCGCCGCCTCAACGGCGGGGAGCTCACCGACGACGTGGCGGTGGTCCTGCTCTCCCGCGCGGCGGGCTGATCCGCCCGGTCGTCAGGGAGCGGACGGATCAGCGGCCGCCGTTGTACGGGCCGTACGGTCCGTCGCTGCTGCTGCCGCCCCGGCGACGGCCGCCACCGGACACCTGCTTGAGGGCGGGGCGCACGTCGACCATGAACACGATGCTCGCCACCAGGCCCGCGATCTGCAGGAACAGCATCCCGAGGAAGAAGTCCACCAGGAGCGTGACGCCCAGGATGACGCACCAGAACGTCTTGGTCTGCTTCTCGGCGGCCCGGTAGGCGTCCTCGCGCGCCATCACCGCGAAGACGAAGGCCACCACGGCGATCGCCAGCATGGCGTAGCCGAGCAACGGCAGCACCCCGTTGTTGAACCCCTGCATCAGCATCGTCCGGACCGCCTTCTCACCTCGGGCACACCTGACTCCACGCTACCGCCGGAGTCCCTTTCCCAAACGACAACGAACCGGGCACCGCTCGGGTGCCCGGTCCGCGGTGCGTCGATCAGCTTTCGTCGCCGGACGTGGCGGCGGCCTTCTTGGCCGTGCCGGACGTGCCGCGGCGCGCGGTGGTCTTCCTCGCGGCGGGCTTCTCCTCGGCCCCGGTGGACGCCTCGGCGGACGCCCCGGTGGACGCCTCGGTGGCCGGCTCGCCCTCCGTCGCGGCCTGCGGCTCGGACGCCTCGGGCTCCACGGCCGCGGCGATGTCCACGATCTCCTCGGCGACCTCGCCGCGCCAGGACCGTACGGCCTGCTCACCGTGCTCGGCGACCTTGTCGTAGGTCTCCTTGGCCCGTACGGCGTACTCGGCGGCCACGCCGACGCCGCGCAGCGCCAGGTCCTGGGCGGTCTCGCCCAGCTTCTTCGGGTCGATCGCGCCGAGGACCTCGGTGAACTTCGCGGTGACCGCCTCCTGGGCGACCTTGGCCTTCTCCTGCACGGCCTTGGTGTCCGCGTTCTTCACGGCCTCGATGCGCGCGGGGGCCTCGGCGCGCAGCTGCTCGATGAGGCCGGGCACCTTCTTCGCCTGCTGGACGGCGAGGTCGGCGGTACCGGCGGCGAAGTAGAGGGGGGTGGGGTCGGTGAGGGTCTTCTTCAGGTCATCGGCGATGGCCATGTGCTGGTCCTCCCGGATCACAGTCAGTTCGTAGGGGGCACCGCGGTGGTGTCGGAGTCGGCGCCGGGTCCGGATTCCGTGCCCGGAGCGGGAGCGGAAGCCGGAGCGGAACCCGCGGCGGCGGCGGAGCCGTCCGTCCCGGTCCCGTCCTCCTCCAGGGCGTTCTCCCTGCGGAACGCGTCGTAGATCTGGAGCAGCACCTGCTTCTGCCGCTCGTTGATCGACGGGTCGGAGAGGATGACGGCGCGCGTCTCCACCTCGTCCCGGTCCCGCTCGTCGAGGATCCCGGCCTGCACGTACAGCGTCTCCGCGGAGATCCTCAGCGCCTTGGCCAGCTGCTGGAGGATGTCCGCGCTCGGCTTGCGCAGCCCGCGCTCGATCTGGCTCAGGTACGGATTCGACACCCCGGCGGCGTCGGCGAGCTGCCGCAGCGAGAGCTGGGCCTGCCGCCGCTGCTCGCGGAGGTATTCGCCGAGGTTTCCGACGTTGAGCGATGCCATGCCACGATCCTGCCGCACCTTGCTAACTATTGCAAGCGGATGCTTGCAATAGCTCCCAGTGTCCCCGGCACCCACTTTTTTGTGGGTACTTGGCCGCGCCCGCCGTCCGGGCGAGGCTTGTCACGAGCGGCCGGCCCGGACGCGGAAAGGAGAGGGAGCCGGGCCGGGATCCAACGGGCCGGGGGTCCAACCGGGCCCAGGAGGCCGAGCGGCCCTACGAGGCCGAGCGGTCCTCGGGGGCCTCGGTGAGCCGCTCCAGGCGGCGGTGGCCCCAGTCGGAGACCGGGCCCAGCGCCTCGGAGAGTTCGCGGCCGAACCCCGTCAGGGAGTACTCGGTCTTCAGCGGCAGCACGTCGTGCACCTCCCGGTGCACCAGGCCGTCGGTCTCCATCTCGCGCAGCGCCTGGGTCAGCACCTTCTCGGTCAGCCCCGGCAGCAGCCGGCGCAGCTCGCCGGGCCGCCGCGGACCGGATTCCAGCAGCCACAGCAGCGCGGTCTTCCACTTGCCGTCGATCACGGCGATCGCCGCCGTCACCCCGCAGACGTTCGGGTCCGAGGCCCGGCTGCGCGTCATCTTCGCCCCTTTTCCTGTCTGTTCCCGTTGCTCCAGAGGGAGTTCCACCATGCAGTCTGCCGTCACCGTCCTCGGCCTGGGCCCGATGGGCCGGTCCCTGGCCCGCGCCTTCCTGGACGCCGGCCTGTCCGTCACCGTCTGGAACCGGACCCCCGGCCGCGACCAGGAGCTGGTCGAACGCGGGGCCGTGGGCGCCTCCTCGGCAGAGGAGGCCGTCGCCGCCGGCGCGCTGAGCGTCATCTGCGTGGTGAACTACGACGCGGCCGACGCCGTCCTGCGGGCCGAACCGGTCACCCGCGCCCTCAAGGGGCGCACCCTCGTGAACCTCTGCGCCGACACCCCCGACCGGGCCCGGGAGACGGGCGCCTGGGCGGACCGCCACGGCATCCGCTACCTGGACGGCGCGATCATGACCCCGACCACCACCATCGGCACCGCCGCCTCGGTGTACATCCACAGCGGCCCGCGGGACCTCTACCTGGAACACCGCCCCCTGCTGGAGGCGCTGGGCGGCACCCACACCCACCTCGGCGAGGACATCGGCCGGGCCGCCGCCTACGACATCGCACTGCTGGACGTCTTCTGGACGGCGATGGCGGGCTACGCGCACGCCGTGGCGCTCGCGCGGGCCGAGGGCGTCACCGCGCGGGAACTCGCCCCCTTCGCCCAGGGCATCGGCGCGATCCTGCCGCCGCTGTTCGCGGAGACCGCGGCGGACTTCGACGACGGCGGCTTCTCCGGGAACGGCAACCCGCTCACCTCGGCGGTGTCGAGCATGGCCCACATCGTCCACGCCTCGGAGGCGCACGGCATCGACGCGGGCGTGATGCGCGCCGCCGAGGGAACGGCCCGGCGGGCCATCGGGCTGGGCCACGGGGCGGACGGGTTCATCCGGGTCGCCGAGGTCCTCGGCCGCCACCGCTGACCGGGCCGGCGGGTGCCCAGGAAGACCCTCCGGCGCACCCGCCGGGGCACCCGCCGGGGCACCCGCCGAAAGTTTTTCCGGGAAGCTGTCACATCCGTACTTCGGCGCGGGTCAAAGGGATGTCGAACGAACGAGACACCGCCCCGAAGGAGCCCCCGATGTCCACCACCGCCACCGTCGTCACCCTGATCGCCGCCTTCATGGCCGGATTCTCCGGGGCCTCGGTCTTCTTCCGCGCCAAGTTCGTGGTCGAGCCCCTCGCCGAGTACGGCGTCCCGCGCAGCATCTGGAACCTGCTCGGCGCCGCCAAGGCCGCCGGGGCCGTCGGCCTCCTCGTCGGCTTCGCCGTCCCGGCCATCGGGATCGCCGCCGCCATCGGCCTGGTCCTCTACTTCACCGGCGCCGTCATCACCGTCCTGCGGGCCCGCGCCTACGCCCACGCCGTCTTCCCGATGATCTACGCGGCCCCCGCCGTCGCCGTCCTCGCCCTGGTCGCCTGAGACCCGGGCGGGGACGGCGGGCGGCCCGTCCTCAGCCCTGCGGGTCCAGGGCCGTCAGGTCCAGCAGGTCCAGCCGCTCCGGGTCGGACAGCACGTCGATCGCGACGATCTTCCCGCCGACGACGGTGAAGGCCATCACCGACACGGCCCGGTCCTTGCGCACCACCACGACACCCGCGGCGCCGTTGATCAGCGCCGGGCGGACGAACGGGACGAGCGAGGCGTACGTGACCGCCTGGCCCGCGACCGTCCGCGCACCCGTGAGCACGACGGTGAGGGCACCGCCCGCACCACCGTCGGAACGCAGCACCACGTCCGGGTCGAGTACGGACACCAGCGCCTCGAACCGCCCGTCCCGCGCTGCGGCGAAGAACGCGTCCACCGCCTCCCGCTGGCGCGCGAGGTCCGGATCGGGAGCCGGAGCCTGCCCCTGCACCTTGCGCCGGGCACGGGTGGCCAGCTGCCGGGTCGCCGCCGAGGTCTTCTCGATCAGCGGGGCGATCTCGTCGAACGGGACCGCGAACATGTCGTGCAGGACGAACGCCAGCCGCTCGGCGGGCGACAGCGACTCCATCACCACCATCAGCGCCAGCCCGACCGAATCGGCCAGCAGCACCTCCTGCTCCGGGTCGATCCGCCGCTCGGAACCGATCAGCGGGTCCGGGATCCGGGTCTCCGCCCGCTCCATCGGGTCCTCACGACGCTGCTCGCGCGAACGCAGCAGGTTCAGGCACAGCCGCGAGACCACCGTCGTCAGCCACCCGCCGAGGTTCTCGATCTCGGTCGCGCCGGTACGGTCCAGCCGCAGCCACGCCTCCTGGACCGCGTCGTCGGCCTCGCTCAGCGAGCCGAGCATCCGGTAGGACACCGCTCTCAGATGACTGCGGTGCTCCTCGAAACGCTCGGCCAACGAGGCCGCCACCGGGGGCATCACCGGGGGCGTCGGCGAAGAACTTCCGTCCACGTGTCACATTCCTTCCTCACTGCGGGTCAGTGCAGTAGACCCCACTCACCCGGACGGGGTTGTAGCCGGGAGGCCAACTCCCGGTCCACCGATCGGAGATGAACCGGATGACCGAGACGAACGCACCCCACGGCCCGCTGCTGGTCACCGGCGGCACCGGCACCCTCGGCAGCCTCGTCGTCCCGCTGCTGCGCGCGGCCGGACACCCCGTGCGCGTGCTGACCCGTACCGCCCGCGAGGCCGCGGACGGGGTCGCGTACACGAGCGGGGACCTGGTCGCGGACCGGGGCGTCGACGCCGCCATGGAGGGCGTGGAGACCGTCCTGCACCTCGCGGGCGGGGCCAAGGGCGACGACATCGCCGCCCGCAACCTGGTGCGCGCCGCGAAGGCGGCCCGCGTGCGCCACCTCGTCCTGATCTCGGTGATCGGCGCGGACACCGTTCCCCTGGGCTGGTTCCGGGCCAAGCTGGAGGCCGAACGGGCCGTCTCCGGCTCCGGGTTGCCGTGGACGATCCTGCGCGCCGCCCAGTTCCACGAGCTGGCCTTCACCGTGGCCGGGAAGCTGGCCGGACTGCCCGTGGTCCCGGTGCCGGGCGGCCTGCGCTGGCAGCCCGTCGACTCCCGCGACGTCGCGGAGCGGCTCGTCGAGCTGGCCCTCGGCAAGCCCGCCGGGCTCGTCCCCGACCTGGCCGGACCCGCCGTCCTGGGCCTCGGCGACCTCACCCGCGACTACCTCCGGGCCCACGGCCGGCGCCGCCCGACGCTGCCGGTGCGGATGCCCGGCAAGGTCGGCCGCGCCTACCGCGCCGGGGTCAACCTCTCCCTCGACGGCGCCGTCGTGGGAGAACGGACCTGGGAGGCCTTCCTCGCGGAACGCGTGGGCTGAGACGCGGGAACCGAGGACCGGAAGAGGCCCTGGGGCCGGGACCCCGGCCCCGGCCCCGGCCCCGGCCCCCGGCCCCCGGTACCCGGCCGCCGTTCAGCCCGCCGCCCCCCGTCAGCCCGCGGCCGGGGCCGTCCCGATGACCACGGTCGCGTACCGCTCCTCCGAGGTGACCGCCCGCACCGCCAGCCCGCCCGACGTCAGGGCGGACGCCGTCAGCGGCGCCTGCCGGGCGCTGGTCTCGATCAGCAGCCGGCCGCCCGGGGCCAGCCACCGCACGGCGTCCGCGGCCACCCGCCGGTGCACGTCGAGCCCGTCCGCGCCCCCGTCGAGGGAGACCAGCGGCTCGTGGTCGCGGGCCTCGGACGGCATCAGCCCGATCTCCTCCGTCGGCACGTACGGGGCGTTGACCACGAGAACGTCCACCCGCCCGCGCAGCTCCGCCGGGAGCGCCCCGTACAGGTCGCCCTCCCAGACCGCGCCGCCGTACGGGGCCACGTTGCGCCGGGCGTACGCCAGCGCGGCCGGGTCGATGTCGGCCGCGTGCAGCTCGACCCCGCCCGGCACCTGCGAGGCCACCGCCGCCCCGAGGGCGCCGACCCCGCAGCACAGGTCCAGCACGACCGCGCCGGGCCCGGCCAGCGCCACCGCCTCCTCGGCCAGGAACTCGCTGCGCCGGCGCGGCACGAAGGCCCCCGCGCCCACCTCCACCCGCAGCCCGCAGAACTCCGCCCAGCCCACGACGTGCTCCAGCGGTTCACCGCCCGCCCTGCGGGCCACCAGGTCCGCCAGGTGGCCGTCGTCGGTGGCGGCCGCGACCAACAGGTCCGCCTCCTCCTCGGCGAACACGCAGCCCGCCGCGCGCAGCCGTTCCACGATCGTCAACACGTCACTCTTCTCCTGGTTTCTCACGATGGTGTCAGAGCGGAGGATCAGAAGATGTCCGGGCACCAGGGCCTGCGCGCGGTGCGGAAGACGGCGTCCGCGAGCTCCACGGCGCCCGGCCGCTCCCCGGCCACCCGGCCCAGCTCGGCCAGCCTGACCGCCGAGGCGTCGCCGAGGTACAGGGCGCCCAGCGCGGACACGTCGAGCCGCAGGTCCGCGGGCTCCTCCGTACGGACACACGTACCGGCGCCCGCGTCGAGCCGGTAGCGCCCGCCCGCCGGGCCGTCCGGGTCCGCGACCTCCAGGACGAGGGTCCCGGGCACGGCGTACGTCCGCGCGGACAGGGCCCGTACGACGTCCAGCACGCGCACCCACAGGAAGTCGGCGGCGGTCACCAGCCGGGCCGCGCGCGGGTCGGGCAGCAGGTCCGGCACGAGGCTGTCGGGGGCGCGGTAGCCGGTGCGGACCTTGAGCACCCAGTCGATGGAGCACAGGAAGTGCCACAGGGCCCGCTCCGCCCGCGGGGTCACGGCGATCAGGTCCGTGACGTACAGGGTCTGCTGCGGGACCTTCGCATCGGTCCAGTGGTCGTCGGCCCGGTAGGCGGCCAGCCCGGCCACCTCGCCGTCCGGCGTCCGGTACACCGCGAACATCTTCTGCTTGTAGGGGCGGTGGGACATCTGGGCCAGCCCGGTCACCAGGTCCCACCAGCGGTCGTCCCGCCCGATCGTGCCGTGCGCGGTCGCGCGCAGCCGCTCGTGCAGGGCGGGCCCCACCCGGCGCGCCTCCGCGGCGTCGACGAGGTCGATCCGGCTCCCGTCGGCGGGGAGCGGCCGGTGCCGGTCCAGCCCGGTGCGCGGGACGTCGATCTCCCACTCGGCGAGGGAGGCGGCGGGCCCGAAGCCGTAGCGCCCGTAGATCGGGTACTCGGCGGCTATCAGGGTGGCCAGGACGTCGCCGCGGGCCTGGGAGGCGGCGAGTTCGGCGGCCATCATGCGGGTCAGCAGGCCCTGGCGGCGGTGGGTGGCCAGCACGGTGACGTTGGAGACCGCGCTGCACGGGACGGTGGCCCCGCCGGGCACGGTCAGCTCCTGGGTGAAGGAGCGGAAGGTCGCCACGCAGCGGCCGGTGACGGGGTCGAAGCCGCCCTGCACGCGGGCGAGGTCACTGTGGGCGGCGCGCTGCGCCACATCGGATTCCGTCGGGGTGGCCGGGGTGAGGAATCCGGTGTTGAGGGTGGTCAGCCAGTCGGGAAGTTCGGATGCGGCGATCGGCCGGACGTCAGCACTCATAACCGGCCACGCTAACGGCCGTACCGCGCCGGGTCGCCCGAATTTCCGCTGGTGGGGCGGAGGGTGCCGACGGGGTGCCCGGGGGCCTGCCGGGGGGGCCGGGTCCGGCCGCTACGCCAGCAGGTCGTCCACCTGCGCCTCGCCCTCCCGGTAGCGGCGGGTGATCTCCGCGCTGGAGTCGTCCGCCGTGCGCTGGAGCTGCTGCCGGCGCCGCGAGACCTGCTGTTCGTACCCGACCAGCCGGCCCATCGCGTCGTGCAGTTCGGCGTCCGTGCGCGCGGCCAGGTCCGACAGCTCGACCTCGGACAGCATCTCCGCCGCCAGCAGCCGGAACTCCTCGTTGTGCGGGGTGCCGAGCGTGACGTGCCGGGCTGAGGCGCTGCGGCTGGAGGGGGCGTCGGCCAGGATCTCCGACAGCCGGTCCACCACCGGCGCCTCGGGGTCCGTACGGCGGGCGAGCTCGGCGCGCAGGATGTCGATGCGGCCCTGCAGGAGTCTGCGCACGTAGCTCAGGTCCGCCTCGTCGCGCTGGGCGTCGCGGCGCAGGGCGCGCAGTTCGGGCAGGCCGAGCGCGGTGGCGGGGGTGGTCGGCCCCGGGTCGCCGGTCCGCTGCGCGGGTGGCCGGGCCGCCGGTGCGGCGGCCTGTGGCACGGGTACTGCGGGTGCTGCGGGTACAGGTACGGAGGTACCAGGGATATTCATGTGAACGTGTCCGTCCCCTCGACCGGTGCTGGGGGCACCGCCTGCGTGCATGGTGCCACTCCGTGTGGTGTGGACGCAGTCCCACTCCACCCGATCGGCCCCGGACGGGTGCACGCCTGGTACACAGGTGGTATGCGAGCAGTGGTGCAGAGGGTGGACGGCGCGAGCGTCGTCGTGGCGGGCGAGACGGTCGGCGAGATCGTCGGCGAGGGCTTGTGCGTGCTGGTGGGGGTGACCCACGACGACACTCCGGAGAAGGCGGCGCTGCTGGCGCGCAAGCTCTGGTCGGTGCGGATCCTGGAGGCGGAGAAGTCCTGCAGCGACGTGGGCGCGCCGCTGCTGGTGATCTCCCAGTTCACGCTCTACGGGGACGCCCGCAAGGGCCGCCGCCCCACCTGGAACGCGGCCGCGCCCGGCCCGGTGGCGGAGCCGCTGGTCGACGAGGTGGTGGCGCAGCTGCGGGCGCTGGGCGCGACGGTGGAGACGGGCCGGTTCGGCGCGGACATGCGGGTCTCGCTGACCAACCACGGCCCGTTCACCATCGTCATCGACATCTAGGACGCTTCCCGGCGCACGGCCCGGCGCGCCACGCCACACGCCACGCCACACGCCACGCGGCGCTACGGCGCTACGGCGCTACGGCGCTACGGCGCTACGACGACCTCCTGCGCGGCGGCCGTGTTCCCGGCCAGCAGCGGGGCGTCGACCGGAACGTTCCGCTTGACCAGCGCGAGGGCGATGGGCCCGAGCTCGTGGTGGCGCACGGCGGTGGTGACGAAGCCGAGCTGACGGCCCTCCTCGCCGTCGGCCGCGAGCCGTACGGGCGCGCCGTGCGGCGGGAGCAGCACCTCGGAGCCGTCCAGGTGCAGGAAGACCAGGCGGCGCGGGGGCTTCCCCAGGTTGTGGACGCGGGCCACCGTCTCCTGGCCGCGGTAGCAGCCCTTCTGGAGGTGGACGGCGGTGCCGAGCCAGCCCAGCTCGTGCGGGATGGTGCGGTGGTCGGTCTCCAGGCCGAGCCGGGGCCGGTGGGCCTCGACGCGCAGGGCCTCGTAGGCGAGGAGTCCGGCGGCGGGGCCGTGCGCGGCGGCGAAGGCCTCCAGTCCGTCGCGCGGGAGGAACACGTCGCGGCCGTGGGCGGTCTCGCGCACGGGGTGTTCCGCGGCGATCTCGGCGATGGAGCCGGCCGGGAGGTGGACGACGGCGAAGGCGTCGGTGCGATCGGCGACCTCGACGCGGTAGAAGAACTTCATCGACTCCAGGTAGGCGATGAGCGCCTCCTGGGTGCCGGGCTCGACGTGGGCCCACACGGTCTCGCCGTCGTCGACGAGGTAGAGGGCGTGCTCGATGTGCCCGTTGGCGGAGAGGATCAGCGCCTCGGTGGCCTGGCCGGCCGGGAGGTCGCTGACGTGCTGGGTGAGCAGCAGGTGCAGCCAGGCGAGGCGGTCCGGTCCGGTGACGGTGACGACCCCGCGGTGGGAGAGGTCGACGAAGCCGCGGCCGTCGGCGAGGGCGCGCTGTTCGCCGTAGAGCTCTCCGTAGTGGGCGGCGACGCCCTCGTCACGGCCTTCGGCCGGTACGGCGCCGCTGAGGTGGAGCAAGGGGCTGCTGGTCATGACACCCAGCCTACGACCCCGCCGGTGTCCTCACTGAGGGCGCTCGGCGGCGCACTTCGCGCACCGGCCGAAGATCGCGAAGTGCTTCATGTCGGTCTCGAAGCCGAAGGTGGTGCGCAGCTTCGCGGTGAACTCGGCGGCGACGTCGAGGTCGGCCTCGATCACCTCGGTGCAGTCGCGGCACACCAGGTGGATGTGGTGGTGCCGGTCGGCGAGGTGGTACGTGGGGGCACCGTGCCCGAGGTGGGCGTGCGAGACCAGTTTCAGCTCTTCGAGCAGCTCCAGGGTCCGGTAGACGGTGGAGATGTTGACCCCGGAGGCGGTCTTGCGCACCTCGACGAGGATCTCGTCGGGGGTGGCGTGTTCGAGGGCGTCGACGGCTTCGAGCACGAGCTGGCGCTGCGGTGTCAGCCGGTAGCCGCGCTGCCGCAGGTCGGTCTTCCAGTCGGTGGTCGCCACCCGGCCAGTGTAAGCGCGGGAAGGGGACCGCGGGCCAGGCCGCGGTCCCCTTCCTTCGTCATCGTGCGCAGCGGCTCAGCGGGCTCAGCGGAAGAAGGCGATGCCGTCCTCGGGGAGCTCCGGGAGGTTGCGCGCCATGTCGGCGATCTCCTCCGGGGTGACGACCTTCTTGAGCTGGGCCGACATGTAGGGGCGCAGCTCGACCTCGGGGGTGGCCTTCTCCCCGACCCACATCAGGTCGCTCTTCACGTACCCGTAGAGGCGCTTTCCGCCGCTGTACGGGCCGGAGGCGGCCGTACGGGCCACCGCGTCGGTGACCACGTCGATCTGGGGCTTCTGGTCGGCGAGCTCGCCGTACCAGACCTCGACGACGCCCTGGTCGCGGACCATGACGATCTCGACCTTGCGGTCGGCGTCGATGCGCCAGTAGCCCGACTCGGACTCCAGCGGGCGCACCTTGTTGCCCTCGGCGTCGAGGACCCAGGTGTGGGAGGTGTACTCCAGGAAGTCCCGGCCGTCGTGGCTGAAGACGACTTCCTGGCCGAAGTTGCACTTCTCTTCACCGGGGAAGTCGAAGACGCCGGCGCCTTCCCAGTTGCCGAGGAGGAAGGCGAGGGGGACGAGGCCCGGGTTCAGGTCGGACGGGATCTGGATCATGGTTGGCTGCTCAGGCGATCTGTGGGAGGGGTTCCGGGGCGGTCGGCCGGTCGGCTGCTGCTCAGCGCTGACCCTGGTACAGCTTCTTGACGGCCAGGCCGGTGAAGGCCGTGACGCCGACGCAGACCAGGACCAGCAGGGAGGTGAAGACTGCCTCAAGCACGGTGTGCTCCTCGGAGGATTCGGTGCGGTGTACGGGCCGGTCCCCAAGCCTACTGGCCCGGGAACCGGCACACCGTAGGAGGTAGGCCGTACCGGCCCCGCCCCCGGATGGTCAGCCCAGCAGCTGGCCCTGGAGGATCACGGCCTGGTGCAGGGGGACGGCCGGCGCCGCGCCCTTGCGGCTCTGCAGGATCACGGCCTGGACGTCACCCGACTGCACGCAGCCGGCCCTGATCTGCTCGTCACCGAACGGGACGGATTCCTCCAGGACCTTCACGCCGTCGGCCGGCGGGGCACTGTTGGCGGTGCGGGCCTCGTCCCAGGCGTCGTCCCACCGCATCTGGCTGACGCCGTTCAGGTTCATCCCGGTGCCACAGCCCTTGAAGGTGTCCGCGAAGCCCGACGCGTGGAAGCGCAGCAGGTAGACCCGGGTCCGGACGCCGTCCGGGGTGGTCCAGCCACGGCCCACGATCTGGCGCAGCCCGTCGTCGGTGAAGTCCTGCTTCATCTTCGCGCGCGCGTCGGCCGCGTACTCCTCCAGGAAGGTGTCCACGGTCACGGCCGAGTCCTTCTCCGGCTTCAGCGCGGGGTCCGGGGTGGATCCGAGCGGGGCGGGCAGGAGCAGCTGGGTCAGGCCCGCGTAGTGGATGCCGTCCGCGTTGTCCGGGGCGAAGGGCACCGGAGCGCCGGGGGGCAGGGTGGGCTTGCCCAGCGCCGGGTAGGCCCAGCGGCCGTCGGACCGGGTCGACAGGCCCGGGATGTCGGTGCGCTCGGGCTGCACCAGGCCGTAGGCGGCCCCCGTGCCGGCGACGCCGAAGGCGAGGACGGCCGCGCTCCAGCGCAGGACGGCGCGCAGCACGCGGCGGTCCTTGGGGGGCGCGGGCGCCACGGGGCCCTCGGTGGGGGCCGGCGGGGGCTCGGGTGCCTCTGGGGCCGCGGGGGCTCCGAGGGCGTTCTGCTCGGTCACACGGACTCCCCGGGGGACTTCAGGTGGGTCAGCTGGTTCTTGAGGAACGTCGCGGCGTCGGACTTCGAGAAGCTGTCCTTGGGTCCGTAGGCGCGGAAATTGACCATCACGTCGCCCTCGACGGCCACGCAGTAGAGGGAGTCGATCCTCTCCTGCTTCTCCTCGCCCACGGCCAGCAGAGAGCACTTGGCATCCGGGAAGCCGTCCACCTTCGGCGCGTCGCGGTCATCGCCGATGAGGTCGAGGAGCTTCTTGGAGACCTCGGCGAACGCCCCCACGGCCCGCGGGTCGGCCTGCATGATGCGGATCTCCACCACCAGCCCTCTGTCACCGGTGTAGCTACGCCCGGCCAGGCCCTTGAGCTTGAGGTCGGCCAGCATGTCGTCGCGCTTCTTGCGTTCCGAGTTCGACAGGCCCTTGCGGGCTTCCTTGAAGCCCTCGGTGGCCTTGTCCCCGGAGACGAAGAAGTTGTTCCCGTCGCCCGCGAGGTCGGGCCCCGGAGCGAAGCCGGAGGGAACGGGGAGCAGCTTGCCCGAGAAGGCGCTCTCGGGCACCGGTTCGGGCTTCTTGACCTCGGGCAGCTTCCCGCCCGCCTCGACCCAGTAGGCGGTCGGCGCGGTCCGGTCGGCGTCCGCGAGGGCGGAGGACGCCCAGACCCCGCCGCCGACGAGGGCGAGCGCGGCCACAGCCACGGCCGTGAGAGTGACCGTCGTCCTACGGCCACCCGTCCGCGGGGTTCCGGCCGGGTCGGCCGGGGCCTCGGGTGCCGGGGTCGTCCCGGTCTGCGGCTCGGTCACAGTCGCTCCAGCTGTCGCTTGGCCAGGTCGATGACATCGCTCTCGGCTATCCGGCCGCCGCGCGTGTCGACGTAGAAGAGGTCCAGAACGATGTCACCGCGACGGACGATGGCCCGGCCCTCGCGGATCGGGGCGGAACCCGGCTCCTCATGGGTTTTCGACGCCACCCAGACGCGCCCGAGCTCCGCGGGGACGCCGGGGATGGCTACGCCGTCGTTGCCCGCGTTCCTCTCGAAGCGCATGTAGCCGCTCTGCGCCCTCTGGTAGCCGTTCGCGCCGGAGAAGTCGCGGAACTGCACCAGCCGCACCTCGACACGGATGTCGTCCTGCCTCCAGACGGTCGTCGCGAGGCGCCGGAAGCCGTCCTTCGACAAGTTGCGCAGGGCGCCGTCCGGCGTTCCGAAGGTTGTCGCGAAGGAGTCGAGGCTGTCGTAGCCGCTGTCCTCGGCCTTCGCCCCGGCCGGCACCTCGATCAGGAGCTCGGTGAGGTCGCCGTCGGTCTTGTGCCAGCGGTTGGCGTTGACCGTCTTCCACGTCGTGGTGTCGTCCGGCGCGAGCGCCTTGGGCGTGTCCAGCTTTTGCTGGGCCAGCGGGGGCAGCGGGGTGGGGTCTCGGTCGTACTGGACCGCGTAGCCGGTGGCGGTGCCGGCGAGGGCGCCGAGGACGACGGCGGCAGCGATCAGGAGGGTCGTGCGGCCCCGGCGCCGGGGCGGGCGCGCGTCAGGAGCCGGATCGTGCTCGTGTTCCAAAGGGGTCCCCCACAGGACTGGAGGCGTCGGGTTCGTTTACCCGCGCACACCGGAGACACCTTCGAGGGGGGAGCAGTTGTACGCATCTTTATTACGGTCTTATCTCCGGACGCGTTCAGTCCTCGCGGCGCCGTTTTCCGTCCAGTTCGTCCCACCACTCGTCCGATTTCGGATCGCCGGACGGGTCGTCCCACCAGCGGTCGTCGGGGCCCCGGCGGTTCGCGACCATCGCGGCGACCGGCGGGATGACCATGGCGACCACGCACATCGCCACCGCCGCCTCCACGGAGAACAGGCGCACGAAGGACCAGGCGGAGACGAAGAGGAACAGGCATCCGCCCATCAGCAGGAAGTAGGCGCGCCGGCGCCGGGCGTACATACCTCCAGCGTAGGGCCGTCCCCCGCCGGTGCAAGGGTCCGGACGGCACGAAGGGCCGCACCCCGGTCCAGTGGCGTCCAACCCCCGGGGGTGCGGCCCTTCGGCCGGTTCAGCTGGCGGTCGTTCAGACCGCGATCGCGACGTCCGTCACGCCGCCGGCCTCGGCGACCACGACGGCACGGTCGGCCTGGGCACCCGGGACGAGCGCGCGCAGCGTCCAGGAGCCGGTCGCCGCGTAGAAGCGGAACTGGCCGGTCGCGGAGGTCGGGACCTCGGCGGTGAACTCACCGGTCGAGTCCAGCAGGCGGACGTATCCGCTGACGGGCTCGCCGTCCTTGGTCACCTGGCCCTGGATCGCGGTCTCACCGGGCTTCAGCGTCGCGAGGTCGGGCCCGCCGATCTGTGCTCCACACATGTTCTCTGTCCTGTCCTAGAGAGGTTCTGCTGCTACGGGGCGCCGGGCGTCGCGTGCCCAGGCCTCCGGCGGGATTACTTGTTGGGGCCGAGCTCGATCGGCACGCCGACGAGCGAGCCGTACTCGGTCCAGGAGCCGTCGTAGTTCTTGACGTTCTCCTGGCCCAGGAGCTCGTGCAGCACGAACCACGTGAGCGCGGAGCGCTCACCGATGCGGCAGTAGGCGATGGTGTCCTTCGTGTCGAGGTCGACGCCCTCCGCCTGGTACAGGGCGGTCAGCTCGTCGTCGGACTTGAAGGTGCCGTCGTCGTTGGCGTTCTTCGACCACGGGATGTTGCGGGCGCTCGGCACGTGGCCGGGGCGCTGCGACTGCTCCTGGGGAAGGTGCGCCGGGGCGAGCAGCTTGCCGGAGAACTCGTCGGGCGAGCGGACGTCGACCAGGTTCTGGACGTTGATCGCGGCCACGACGTCGTCGCGGAAGGCGCGGATCGAGCTGTCCTGCGGCTTGGCCTTGTACGCGGTGGCCGGGCGGTTCGGGACGTCCTTGCCGTCGACCAGGTCGCGGGAGTCGAGCTCCCACTTCTTGCGGCCGCCGTCGAGGAGGCGGACGTCCTGGTGGCCGTAGAGCTTGAAGTACCAGTAGGCGTAGGACGCGAACCAGTTGTTGTTGCCGCCGTAGAGGACGACGGTGTCGTCGTTGGAGATGCCCTTGGCGGAGAGGAGCTTCTCGAAGCCCTCCTGGTCCACGAAGTCGCGGCGGACCGGGTCCTGGAGGTCGCTCTTCCAGTCGATCCGGACGGCGTTGGTGATGTGGTTCTTGTCGTACGCGGACGTGTCCTCGTCCACCTCGACGATGACGACGTTGGCGTCGTTCAGGTGGGCCTCGACCCAGTCGGCGTCGACGAGGACGTCGCTGCGGCTCATGGTGTTCTCCTCCGGGGCAGTGTGCGGCGGGGCGGTGCTGGTGCAGTGCAGCTGCGGGGCGGTGCTGGTGCGTACGTGCCGTTCCGGGTGGCGCGCTCGGGACCTGCGCGGGGAGCGACAGGGGGCAGGAGGCGGGAAGCGGGGGCGGTCACGCCGCGGATGAAGGGCCGTCGTCCGGCCGGTGGAGCGGAAGGCTCACACCGCTCAAATGGAGCGACAGAGCATGGCGGCGACGCGACACAGGTCTACTGCCCGCCGCTTCGTGAGGTCCGCCTGCTGATGCTTCATAGCCATGGATCGTAGGGACGAATCAGCCGCCCTGTCACCGGCGTGTCATATTCCGAGACAGGATCGTCCGCATGGCGGGATGAGAAAGCCCCGGACGGCCGCCTCGCGGCCCCCGGGGCTCTTCGCACGGCCCGTCCTTCTGCAGGTCGGACCGGGTCGTCTCACTATCCGGCCAGCACCACGTCCGTGCCGCTCAGCGTGACGTGTACACCCTCCGCGTCGGAGGTCAGCCCGGTGAGGCCGAGCCCGGACGGCAGACCCCCGTCGATGCGGCGATCGAAGTCGGTCCGCTTGCGGACCAGGCTCTCGATGCCCGGTATCCCCTCGCCCGGCACGGACTCCGCGCGGACCCTGACGACCTTCCCGTTCTTCCCGTCGTTCGCGTCCACCAGCGTGACGGTCGACACCACGTCACGGGTCAGGCGCTTGCCGAGGACCTCCACCGTCGCGGTCACCTTCACCTTGCCCGGCGCGCCGCCGTAGGTGAGGTTCACCCCGCTCTGGGAGGCCTCGGTGAGGTCCGCGTAGGAGATCAGCGCGGTGCCCTCCGCCCGCTTGGCGGTTCCACCGCTGTAGCCGGCGTTCAGCTTCACCTCGCGGAAGCTGGCGTCGAGCTCCGTCAGACGCGTCTTGCGGCCGTCGGCGGCGGCGTCGACGCCCTTCAGCTTCAGGTCCACCCGCTCCAGGTCGTGGCTGAGCGCCTGGGTCAGGAACGGGAAGCCGTGGATGTTCACCTCCACGCTCCCCGCGAGCCCCTGACGGGCCTGGAGGCGGTCGGCGAGCCGGTTCTCGGCATAGCCGACCGCCCAGCGGTCCGCGCCCACGAACAGGGCCCCCAGAACCACTCCGACGATCAGTACGAAGCGCAGGAAACGCAACGGACCCTCCCCCTACTTATCGGTACGTGCGTTCTAGTGGACCATGGTCCGCCGTCGGGACCCCGTCAGCCCACCACCCGGCCCAGCAGGTAGACGGCGGGCGCGGCGACCGCCAGCGGCAGCGCGACACCGGCCGTCATGTGGACGAACTTCGACGGGTAGTCGTACGCGGCCACGCGCAGACCCACCAGCGCGCAGACCCCGGCGGCCAGGCCGAGCAGCGCCCCGCCCGCCCCGATGCCGGTCAGTCCGCCCACCGCGATGCCCGCACCGGCCGCGGCGGCCAGCGAGACGCCGACGGAGGGCGCGGTCGGCAGCGGCAGGGCCCGCGCGAACACGGCGACGGCGACGGCGGCGGCGCCGACGCTCACCGCCTCCCCGTCGGCGGCGAGGAAGCCCGCGCACACGATGGCCAGGGCGGCGGAGGCCACCGAGGCCATCAGTCCGTACATCCGCTCGTCGGGGTCCGCGTGGCTGCGCAGCTGGAGCACCAGCGTGAGCAGCACCCAGGCCCCGATGGTGCCGATGATGGCGCCGGGGCCGTACGGCCGGTCCACCGCGAGCACCGCGCCGTCCGCGACCACGGCCCCGGCGAAGGCGAGGGCGATGCCCTGGCGGGCCGGCCACATGCCGTTGAGGCGGAACCAGCCGGCCGCGGTGAGCGCCTGGAGGGCGATCAGCGGCAGGAGCAGGGCGTACGGGCCCAGCACGGCGGCCCCGGCCAGCAGCAGCCCGAGGCCGGCGGTCAGCAGGGCCGACTGCGGACCGGGGTCGATGATCGGCGACCGGCCCTCGGCGCGGGCCTGGGCCGGGTCGACGGCGCGCAGGGTGTTCCCGCCCAGCGTGGGCGGGGAGTACTCGGCCTCCGGGCCTCCGGGCACGGACGCGGGAGCCTGCGGGGCCGCGGCGGCGGAGGGCACGGGCGGCAGGTACGCCGTCCGCTCGGCCGCCGCGTCGGGGGCGGGCGGCTGCGGCGGCAGGTAGGCCGTCCGCTCGGCGGCGGCCTCCGTCACCGGCGGCAGGTACGCCGTCCGCTCGGTGTCCCAGGCCTGCGGCTGCGGCGCCTGGGCCTGGACGGGGGGCAGGTACGCGGTCTGCTCGGCGGCAGTGTCCCGTACCGGCGGCAGGTACGCCGTCTCGGCGGCGGCGTCGGCTCCGACCCCCGGACCACCCGGCCACGGAGCCTGCGGCGCGGCCGCGGGCTCCCGTACCGGCGGCAGGTACGCCGTCTCGGCGGCGGCGTCGGCACCCGGAGCACCCGGCCACGGCGCGGCCGCGGGCTCCCGTACCGGCGGGAGGTAGGCCGTCTCCGCTGCGGCGCCGGGCACCGGGGACTGCTGCTGCCACGGCTCGGCCCGCTGCCGGTCCGGCGCGGCGTGCCGGCCGTGGGACTGGGCCTGCGGGGCCTCGTCGCGGAACCAGCCCTCGGGCGCCACCGGCTGCGGCTGCACCTGGGGCTGCTGGAACTGCGGGGACTGCTGCTGCTGGTGCTGCTGGTGCTGCTGCTGGTGCTGATGCACCGGCGGCAGATACGCGGTCTGCTCGGCGGCACCGCCACCGGCACCCACGCCGGCCCCCGTGCCGTCCGGCCACGGTACGGCGCCGGACGGAGCGGCCCACTGCTGCGCGGGCGGGCCCTGGGGAGCGGGCTGGGGCACGGCCGGGGCCTCGTCACGGAACCAGCCCTCGGGCGCCACCGGCTGCCCGGGCACGGCGCCCAACGGCGGGTGCACCGGCTGCTGGACCGGCTGCTGGACCGGCTGGTAGCTGGTGTCCCAGGTGTCGGACTGCCAGGTCTGGGTCCCGTACGGGTCCTCCTGCGCGGCCCGCTGCTGTTCTTCGGGAGTGCTCATGGTCTCCGCTCACCCGCCCGCGAACGGCGGGAGCACCTCGACGGTGCCCCCCTCGGTCAGCAGGACGGCATCGTGCGGGCGCTTGCCCACCGGCTCGTCGTTCACGAGGAAGGAGCAGCGCAGGAGCACCCGGGTCAGCTCCCCCGGATGGCGTTCCCGCACTGCGTCGAGCGCCTCGGCCAGGGTGCGCGCCGAGTACGGCTCCTCCGCCGTCTTGGCCGCGGCCTTCGCCGCCGCCCAGTAGCGGATGGTTCCGGTTGCCACTGCAGCTCCTCTCGTGGTCGGCTCCGTCGGCTCTCTACCGTCGGCCTCCATGATGACCCCTCCGGGTCACCACCCCGGCGTGCGCCAGCGCGCCCCGGGTGCGCCCGGGGATCCCTCCGGGGGTCCACCGATCCGGTGAAACCAGGGCATACGCAGGGGGAAGGCGTGGCAGGAACCACAGAATGCGGTGCACGGCAGCCCTCGGCCCCGAAAGGGAGGGTGGGCTATTCTGGCGGCGTAGAGGATCCGGGCAACGTAGCCCCCGGGTCCTTTTGTGCTTTCAGCACGTTGAACGAACCGAGAACAGTGGTATCCATCCGGACCCCAGGGCGCGGGGGCCGGGCCGGACGCCAGGCCAGTCGTACGAAGCAGTACCACGCACGTCCTCGACGGGACCGAGGAGGAACCGACGTGATGGACCAGCGAACCGTGCACCCGCACGTGCACGACCACCCGACGCGGGCAGGTGGTCGGGCATGAGTTCTCTCCTGCTGCTGACCAATGCCCTCCAGCCGTCGACCGAGGTGCTGCCCGCCCTCGGCCTGCTGCTGCACAACGTCCGGGTCGCCCCGGCCGAGGGTCCGGCCCTGGTGGACACCCCCGGCGCCGACGTGATCCTCGTGGACGGCCGCCGCGACCTGCCGCAGGTGCGGTCGCTGTGCCAGCTGCTGAGGTCCACCGGACCGGGCTGCCCCCTGATCCTCGTCGTGACCGAGGGCGGCCTCGCGGCCGTCACCGCCGACTGGGGCATCGACGACGTCCTGCTCGACACCGCCGGACCGGCCGAGGTGGAGGCGCGGCTGCGGCTGGCCACCGGCCGCCAGCAGCTGGGCTCCGACGACTCCCCGATGGAGATCCGCAACGGAGACCTGTCGGTCGACGAGGCGACGTACAGCGCGAAGCTGAAGGGCCGGGTCCTGGACCTGACCTTCAAGGAGTTCGAGCTGCTGAAGTACCTCGCCCAGCACCCGGGCCGGGTCTTCACCCGGGCCCAGCTCCTCCAGGAGGTGTGGGGCTACGACTACTTCGGCGGGACCCGGACGGTCGACGTGCACGTACGACGGCTGCGCGCGAAGCTCGGCCCCGAGCACGAGTCGCTGATCGGCACCGTCCGCAACGTCGGCTACCGCTTCGTCACGCCGGAGAAGGTGGAACGGGCGGCGGCGGCGGAGGCGGAACGGGCCGCGGCGAAGCAGGCGGCGGCCTCGGCCCCGCCGCAGGGCGCCGACCTGGCCGCCACGGACCCCCGGACGGAGGAATCCCCTGTGACCATCCACTCGGCAGGACGCCCTGCCCAGAGGTAGGTCACCCCGCGTAGACTGCCGCGCGTGGCCAAGGTGACGCGGGATGACGTTGCACGACTTGCGGGTACGTCTACCGCCGTCGTGAGCTACGTCATCAACAACGGACCCCGGCCGGTTGCCCCGGCCACGCGCGAGCGTGTCCTCGCCGCGATCAAGGAGCTGGGCTACCGCCCGGACCGGGTCGCGCAGGCGATGGCGTCACGGCGTACGGACCTCATAGGCATGATCGTCCCGGACGCCCGCCAGCCGTTCTTCGCGGAGATGGCGCACGCGGTCGAGCAGGCCGCGGCCGAGCGCGGGAAGATGGTCCTGGTCGGGAACTCCGACTACCGCGACGAGCGCGAGGTCCACTACCTGCGGGCCTTCCTCGGCATGCGGGTGTCGGGCCTGATCCTGGTCAGCCAGGGCATGAGCGAGCGCGCCGCCTCGGAGATCGAGGCGTGGGACGCCCGCATCGTGCTGCTGCACGAGCGGCCCGAGGCGATCGACGACGTCGCGGTGGTCACGGACGACATCGGCGGGGCCCAGCTCGCCACCCGGCACCTGCTGGAGCACGGGCACGAGTACGTCGCCTGCATCGGCGGGGTCGAGAACACCCCGTCCGTCGGCGACCCGGTCGCCGACCACGTCGAGGGCTGGCGCCGGGCCATGCTCGAAGCGGGCCGTTCGGTGGAGGGCCGGCTCATCGAGGCCCCGTACAACCGCTACGACGCCTACACGGTCGCCCTGGAGGTCCTGGCCCGGCCCGACCGGCCGACCGCGATCTTCTGCGCGACGGACGACCAGGCCATCGGCGTGCT
Source organism: Streptomyces sp. NPDC031479 (assembly GCF_055581065.1). NCBI lineage: Bacteria > Bacillati > Actinomycetota > Actinomycetes > Kitasatosporales > Streptomycetaceae > Streptomyces > Streptomyces sp. NPDC031479. The sequence goes on along the minus strand of NZ_JBVIKC010000015.1, from coordinate 39,873 downwards.
CCGGGCCGCCCGCGAGCTGCGCATCGACGTCCCCGAGCAGCTGGCCGTGGCCGGCTTCGACGACGTCAAGGAGGCGGCGCTGACGGACCCGCCGCTGACCACGATCGCCTCGGACCGCCCGGCGATGGCCCGCGCGGCGGTGGACCTCGTCCTGGACGACGCCCTGCGCGTGGCGGGCTCCCGCCGCGAGCGCCTCAAGCAGTTCCCCTCGGCCCTGGTCATCCGCCGCTCCTGCGGCTGCCGCTGACCCTCCCGCGGCCGTCAGGACCGGCCCTGAGGGCCAGGTCCGGGCTCTCAGACCAGGTCAGGGCCAGGTCAGGGCCCTGATGGCCACGAAGAGGACGAGGGCCCCCAGGCCGACGGCGCGAGGGGCAGCAGCAGCGCCCCGATCGCCAGGCAGGTCCGGGCGAACACCGCACGATCCCCCCCTCCTTATATCGGGCATACGCGGTTCTGTCGGGCTTCTCAGCCGGGACTCAGGAAGCTCTCATGATCCGGCGGGACAGTCGGAGACATGACCGAGAGCTTCCGCCGCGAAGGCGAGTACCCGCAGGAGAACCGGCCGGCCCAGAACCCGCCCTTCGGCGAGGACTGGCAGCGCGGCCGCGACCGGTTGGCACAGGACACCGCGGCCGGGGCGTACCCGCCGCCGCCCGCGTACCCGCCGGCGCCGGCACCCGGCTGGCACGAGGCGCACCAGCCCCCCGTCATCCAGGGCGAGACCGTCCCGGCCGACGGCAACGGGGACAACGGCAACGGGGGCAACGGGGGCCACACCGGCAACGGCTGGGCCGCCTGGGGGTCCGCCGCCCCGGCCGCCCCCGCCCACGCGGCCCGCGCCAAGCGCCCCGTCGCGCTGCTCGCCGCCGTCGCCCTCGCGGCGGCCGTGGTCGGCGGCGGGACGGCCGCAGCCGTCCAGCAGTTCCTCGGCCACGACGGCTCCGCCGGCGGCGGCTTCAACGGCACTAACGTCTCCCAGTCCAGCAACGGCACCGTCTCGGGCGTCGCCGAGCAGGTCAGCCCCTCCGTGGTGCGGATCGACACCCGCACCGGCTCCGGCCAGGGCACCGGCTCCGGCATCGTGGTCACCGCCGGCGGCGAGATCGTCACCAACAACCACGTCGTCAGCGGCGCCTCCGAGATCCAGGTGACGATGAGCGACGGCAAGAAGTACGCCGCCAAGACCGTCGGCACCGACCCCGACAAGGACCTGGCGCTGATCAAGCTCCAGGGCGCGAGCGGCCTCAAGCCCGCCAAGCTCGGCAACTCCGACCAGCTGCGGGTCGGCGACGAGGTCGTCGCCATCGGCTCCCCCGACCGTCTCACCGGCACCGTCACCAGCGGCATCGTCTCGGCCCTGGACCGGGACGTGAACGTACCGAAGTCGGAGCAGCAGCAGTCCCCGCAGCGCGGCCAGGGCGGCGGCGGCTGGCCGTTCTCCTACGACGGGCAGCAGTTCAACGGGGACACCGGCTCGAACACCACCTCGTACAAGGCCATCCAGACGGACGCCTCCCTCAACCCGGGCAACTCCGGCGGCGCCCTCGTCAACCTGAACGGCGAGATCGTGGGCATGCCCTCCGCGATCTACTCCCCCTCCAGCGACAGCTCCGCCGCCGGCAGCGTCGGCCTCGGCTTCGCCATCCCGGTCAACACGATCAAGGCCGACCTCGACGGCCTCCGCAAGGGCGGCACGGGCGGCTCCGACTCCGGCACCGGCGGCGACGGCTCGGACAGCGGCCGTTCCGGCACCTCCTGGTTCTGATCCCGCCACCGGCTCCGCGCCCGGTACGGCCCCCGCCCCCCGGGGCGCAGCCGCACCGGGCCGCGGTGCTCCCGTGCGACGCTGGGGGCGGACCTCCGCGGGACGGATCCCGCACGTCCGCCGCCCACGCCCCCGGGCGCGACCGCGACCGCGGCCGCCACCCCGCGGACACCACCACGACCACCACCCAGGGACCCGCCGATGAACGCCGCCGAAGGCGAACCGCAGCGCATCCTCGTCGTCGACGACGAGCCGGCCGTCCGTGAGGCCCTGCGCCGCAGCCTCGCCTTCGAGGGCTACGGGACCCGGACGGCGGTCGACGGGCTCGACGCCCTCGACCAGGCGGCCACGTACGCCCCGGACCTGATCGTCCTGGACATCCAGATGCCCCGGATGGACGGCCTGACCGCGGCCCGCCGGCTGCGCGCGTCCGGCAGCGTCACCCCGATCCTGATGCTGACCGCCCGCGACACCGTCGGCGACCGCGTCACCGGCCTGGACGCGGGCGCCGACGACTACCTCGTCAAGCCCTTCGAGCTGGACGAGCTCTTCGCACGCGTCCGCGCCCTGCTGCGCCGCAGCTCCTACGCCGCCCCCTCCGCCGCACCGGAGAGCTCCGCCGACGTCCTGTCCTTCGGCGACCTGCGCATGGACCTCACCACCCGCGAGGTCACCCGGGGCCACCGCGCCGTGGAACTGACCCGGACCGAGTTCACCCTGCTGGAGATGTTCCTCGCGCACCCGCGCCAGGTCCTGACCCGCGAGCAGATCCTGAAGACCGTGTGGGGCTTCGACTTCGAGCCCAGCTCCAACTCCCTGGACGTGTACGTGATGTACCTGCGCCGCAAGACCGAGGCCGGCGGAGAGCCCCGCCTCGTCCACACCGTGCGCGGGGTCGGGTACGTCCTGCGCGCCGGCGAGGGCGGCCCCGAGTGAGCCCGGCCGCCAGATTCCGCGCGCTGCCGCTGCGCTCGCGGCTCGCGCTGCTGGTGGCGGTCGCGGTGGCGGTGGCGGTGGCGGCCGTCGCCGCCGTCGCCTGGGTGATGGTGCGCACCCAGCTGCGCGACCAGCTCGACCGCTCCCTGATGTCGACGAACGTCAGCGCGCAGGTCGCGCGGACCCTGCGGGAGGGCTGCGTCGTCCAGCCGCCCAAGCCCACGCAGCAGATCGCGGGGAACCTGAACGCGACCGTGCAGATCGTCCTGTCCGACGGCACCCGCTGCTGGGTGGGCGGGCAGCCCGACCTGCCCGTGACCGGCACCGACCGGCAGGTCGCGGCGGACGTGGAGGCCAAGCCCGTCCTGCACGACGTGACCACCCCCGACGGCGTCGACATGCGCGTGTACACCCTCCAGGCCAACCCGGCCGGGCCCGCCTTCGGCGTCTCCATCGCCAAGCCGCTGGGCGACGTGGAGAAGCCCCTGTCCACGCTGGCCTGGGTGCTGCTGCTGGTCAGCGGCGTCGGAGTGGTCGGCGCCGGGGCCGCCGGGCTGTGGGTGGCCCGGACGGGGCTGCGGCCGGTGGACGAACTGACCGGCGCCGTCGAACACATCGCCCGGACCGAGGACCTGACCGTACGGATCCCCGACCAGGGGGACGACGAGATCGCCCGCCTGTCGCGCTCCTTCAACTCCATGACGGCGGCCCTGGCCTCCTCCCAGGAACGCCAGGCCCAGCTGATCGCCGACGCCGGCCACGAACTGCGGACCCCGCTGACGTCCCTGCGCACCAACATCGAGCTGCTCGCGCGCAGCGAGGAGACCGGCCGGGCCATCCCGCCGGACGACCGGCGCGAGCTGCTGGCCTCCGTGAAGGCGCAGATGACGGAGCTGGCCGCGCTGATCGGAGACCTCCAGGAGCTCTCCCGCCCGGACGCGGCCCCGCACGCCCCGCTCGGGGTGGTGGCCCTGCACGAGACCGCCGCCGCCGCGCTCTCCCGAGTCCGGCTGCGCGGCCCGGAGCTGGTCTTCACCTCCGCGCTGGAGCCCTGGTACGTACGGGGCGAGGCGGCGGCGCTGGAGCGGGCGGTGGTCAACGTCCTCGACAACGCCGTGAAGTTCAGCCCTCCGGGCGCGGCCGTCGAGGTCTCGCTGCGCGCGGGCGAGCTGACGGTACGGGACCACGGACCGGGCATCCCGGCCGAGGACCTCCCGTACGTCTTCGAGCGGTTCTGGCGGTCCCCGTCGGCCCGCGCGCTGCCCGGCAGCGGGCTGGGCCTGTCCATCGTGGCCCGTACGGTCCAGCGGGCGGGCGGCACCGCCGTGCTGCGCGCCGCGGCCGACGGGGGCCGGGGCACGGAGGCGGTGCTGCGCCTGCCGGGCGCCCCGACGCCGCCGCCGTCGACCGCGTCAGTTGTGCCGGATCAGTGAGGCGACCAGGCCCGAGCGGGTGTTGGGGAAGTCCAGGGGGACGATGCCGAGGCCGGTGCGGCCGGCCAGTTCGCCGCCGTCGACGAAGGACTGGACCTGCGGGTTGAGCCGGTCGGAGTTCCAGCGCGGCGGCATGTAGGCCGAGGTGCTGACGTAGTTCACGAACAGCTTGCCGGGCTGCCCGACGGCCTTGCGGAACTGGTCCTCGATCTTGCCGCGCTTGGCGAAGGGTTCGGCGTTCCAGTCGTCCTGGACGTCGAAGACGTTGCCGTCGGCGTAGCGCAGGCCGGGCAGGCCGCCGTTGTCGGCGAGGAGCACCACCTTCCCGCGGGCCTGGCCCAGCGAGGCGGGCAGGGTGTCGGCGATGCGGAAGAGCGGGCGCCAGCCGCGGTGGTCGAGGTAGTCGTCGAACACGGCGCGGAAGGTGGCGTCGCTCTCCTCGGAGTACTCCTGCTTGACGCGCATCAGGACGGTCTCGGAGGGGTGCGCGGAGAGGAAGTTCCAGCAGGCCACGAGGACGTCCCCGAACATCAGGTCCTGGAAGAAGGCCGCGTGGTGGATGGCGAGGGAGCCGCCCGTCACCCGGCAGCGGACGTCCAGGAACCGGATCCCGGAGTCGAGCTGCTGGGCGATCGAGGTGTTCTGGCAGGCGACGTAGAGCCCGCCCTTGGTGGCGCCCGAGTCGTGGGTGCCGGGGATGGTCATCCGCTGGAGCGGGGTGGAGTCGGCGAGGCCGGCCATCCAGTCCTGGGTACCGAGGGTTCTCGCGGACGCGGGGGCCGCCGCCCCGAGTCCCGCGAACGCCGCGGCGCCCACCGCCGTCGCTCCGGTCAGAAACGCCCGCCTGTGCAGTGCCATGCCCGCCCCTTCGCCGCTCCGCTGTCGGGACGGGATTATGGCCTGCGCGGACCGGCCTTCACTACCCGTCGGTAGGCACGGATTCTTCGAGCAGTTCCACCATCCTGCGCAGCCCGCGGACGAGTTCGCGTCCGGTCGGTGCCTGCTCCGGATCGGTCAGGGCCTGCACCATCACCCCGCTGAGCAGCGCGAGGTGCACCGATCCGAGGGCCCGTACGTCCTCCTGCGCGACCGCTTCCTCGGACACCCCGGCCAGTTGCGCGGCGACCATGCGCCGGGACGCGCGCTGCCCCTCCGCCAGCGCGGCGAGCAGCTCGGGCGAGGACTGGGCGTGCACGAAGGCCTCGATGTTCGCGAGCCAGAGCCAGCGCATGTCGAGGAAGTCGCGGCTCTTGCGGTCCCAGGTGTCGGCGTAGCGCTCCTCGGGGGTGGCGCCCTGCCCGGCGAGCCGGCCCGAGCCGGCGGCCCATTCGTCGATGGCCGCGAACAGCGCCTGGTTGAGCAGGGCCTCGCGCGATCCGAAGTGGTAGCCGATCGCGGCCATGCTCACCCGCGCCGCCGAGGCGATGTCGCGCACGGTCGTGCGCGCGTACCCCTTCTCCTCCAGGCAGCGGCGCGCTCCGGCCAGCAGGTCCTCGCGATTTCCCATGCCGGGATCGTATCCGCGCCAACGTTTTGGGCATGCGCCCAAGACAAGCGTATTGCGCGCTTGCCCAAATACTGGCAGTCTTGATCACGTCACCGCAGGACAGACGCAGGACACACAGGGGAGAGCGGAACCATGCGCCACACGCTGACGATCGACGACCGCACGCTGTCGTACCTGGACTTCGGCGGCCCGGGCCGCCCGCTCCTCGCCCTGCACGGGGGCATGTCCGAGGGCCTCGCCTTCGCCGGCCTCGCCGAGGCCCTGGGCGACGCGTGGCGGGTCATCGCCCCCGACCAGCGCGGCCACGGCGACTCCGACCGGGCCCCCGACTACAGCCGCGCCGGATACGTCGCCGACGCCGTCGCACTCCTCGACCACCTCGGACTGGACGCGCCCGTCGCCCTCCTCGGCTACTCCCTCGGCGGGCTCAACGCCGTCCACCTGGCCGCCGCCCACCCCGACCGGATCTCGGCGCTCGTCAGCGTCGACGCCGCCGTCGAGATCAACCCGGTCGACGGCGCGTGGATGGACTTCCTGCGGGGCATGCGGTACTCCGCGCCCACCCGGGAGGAACTCCTCGCCGCGGCCGGGCCGGTCGGCTCCCAGTTCGTCGCCGAGGCGCTGCGCCCGCTGCCCGAGGGGGGCTGGCGGCTCCCGTTCCACCCCCAGGACATGCTCGACTCCGTCGAGGCCTGCCGCGGCGACCACTGGGACGCCTGGCTCGGGAGCGCGTGCCCGGCCGTACTGGTCCACGGCGTCCGCAGCACGTCGCTCCCGCAGGCACAGGCCGACGCGATGGTCTCCCGGCGGCCCGGGACCTCGTACACGCCCCTGGAGGGGGACCACTTCGTGCCGTTCACGAACCCGGAGGGCTTCCAGGAGGCCGTCGCGAAGTTCCTCGCGACGCTGTAGCCGCGTGCGGCAGACGCGCCGCGAAAACGCCGGAGGGGCGGCGGGCCGAACGGCCCACCGCCCCTCCGGGCGCGCTGTACGCGGGTGTTGCCCGACCTACTTGACGACCGTGATCCGGTCCGCCGCCGGCGGGGCGATCGGGGCCGCGGCCGAGGACTTCGCCAGGAGGTTGTTGAAGGCCTCCAGGTCGGGGATGCCGACCAGCTTGTTCTTGTGGTCCTTCAGGACGGTGAAGCCGTCACCGCCGCCCGCGAGGAACTCGTTCATCGCGACCCGGTAGGTCTTCGCGGGGTCGATCGCCGCGCCGTTCAGCCGCACCGAGTCCACGACGATCCGGTCCGCGCCCGACTTCGTCATGTCCAGGGTGTACGTGAAGCCCTTCGACACCTGGAGGATCTTCGGGTTCGGGCCGTTGACCGTGCCACTGACCTGCTGCTGGAGCGCGGTGATCAGCTGCGCGCCCGTCAGGTCGACCACGTTCATCAGGTTGTTGAACGGCTGGACCGTGTAGGACTCGCCGTACGTCACCACGCCGTCGCCCTCGGCGCCCGCGGCCTTGTACGCCAGGTCGGCACGGATGCCGCCCGGGTTCATGATGGCCAGCTGCGCGCCGCCCCGGTCGGCGGGGGACGTGGCGTCCAGCTGCGCGTCGGCGATCAGGTCACCGAGCGGCTTCTCCGGCGCCTCGGAGCCGCGGCCCGCGATGTCGGCGGAGATGTAGCCCATCGGACGGCTCGCGACCGGGGCCGCCAGCGCGTTCCAGCGGGTGATCAGCTCGGTCATGTCCGGGGCCTTGGGCAGGTCCCGGCTGACGACCTTGTTGACCGGCTTCGGCGACTTGACCGGCGTACGGACGATGTCCTTGGTCTGCCGGTCGTAGGTCAGCGTGGTGTCCGTGAACAACCGGCCGTACGAGGCGGCCGAGGTGACCGTGCGCGGGTTGCCCGCTGGGTCCGGGATGTTGCAGGAGTACGCCTGGTGCGTGTGGCCGGTCACCAGCGCGTCGACCTTCGGGTCGACGTTCTTGGCGATGTCGACGATGGCACCCGAGATGCCGGCGCCCGCGCCCGGGGCGTCACAGTCGTAGTTGTACGCGCCGCTCGCGGGCAGACCGCCCTCGTGGATCAGCGCGACGATCGACTTCACGCCCTGCTTGTTCAGCTCGGCCGCGTACTTGTTGATCGTCTCGACCTCGTCGCCGAACTTGAGGCCCTTGACCCCGTCGGCGGTCACGACGTCCGGGGTGCCCTCCAGGGTGACGCCGATGAAGCCGATCTTCACGTCCCCCTTCTTCCAGATGAAGGTGGGCGACATCAGCGGACGCTTGGTCTTCTCGTCCGTGACGTTCGCCGCCAGGTACTGGAACTGGGCGCCCGTGTACTCCTTGCCGTACTCGAAGCAGCCGTCGACCGGGTGGCAGCCGCCGTACGCCATGCGGCGCAGCTCGGTCTTGCCCTCGTCGAACTCGTGATTGCCCACGCTCGTCACGTCGAGCTTCATCTTGTTGAGGGCCTCGACGGTCGGCTCGTCGTGGAAGAGACCGGACAGCATCGGGCTGCCGCCGATCATGTCCCCGGCCGCGGCCGTGACGGAGTAGTCGTGGCCCTTGCGGGCATCGCGCAGCGCGGTCGCGAGGTACTCGGCCCCGCCCGCGGGTATCGCCTTGGTGGTGCCGTCTGCCTGACGTTCGGTCACGGTGCCGGAGGAGCCCTGCGGGGGCTCCAGCGTGCCGTGGAAATCGTTGAACGACAGCATCTGTACGTCGACGGTGCGGCCCGGAGCCGCACCGCCGCCACTCGCGGCACCGGCCGGCAGTGCGGCGGCGACCATCGCCCCGGCCCCGGCCGTGAGGGCGAGGGCGGACAGGGTCAACCGGCGGGCAGTGCGGTGCCGTTGTGGCTTCGCTGACATTTATTCCCCTTTGTGGACAGCGAGACAACTTGGGAGGTCCGCCGCAGCCTATTGTCAACGCGCGTAGCACGACAGGGGGTATCGGGTTGCGAGCTGGTTACGCACAGCCGTCCGGCACTCCGGCCGCGCTCGTGTCCGCGTCCAGGAACCCACGGGGCCCGGACCTGCGGAAGGCCCCAACCCCGGGCGGCGGTCGTAGGCTCAGAGCATGACTGACGCAGCAGCGGCCCTGGAGCCGGGACGGCACATCGAGATCCTCGACGAGCTGACGGAGGAACAGGCCGCATCCGTACTGGACCTCATCCACGAAGCGGCCCGCAGCGACGGCACCACCGCCGTCTCCGAACAGGGCCGCCTGCAGCTGCGCGGCGGCCCGCGCGAGGGGATCCGCCACTTCCTCCTGACCGACGCCGGCCGCCTCGCCGGATACGGACAACTGGAGGACACCGACCCGGTGGAGGCCCCCGCCGCCGAGCTCGTCGTGCACCCCGCGCTGCGCGGGCGCGGCCACGGCCGGGCCCTGGGCTCCGCCCTGCTGCACGCCTCCGGCAAGCGGATCCGGGTGTGGGCGCACGGCGGCAAGTCCGCCGCCCGGCACCTGGCACAGGTCCTCGGCCTGACCCTCTTCCGCGAACTGCGCCAGCTGCGCCGCCCCCTGGGCCCCGGAGCGGCCGGCCTGCCCGAGGCCGCCCTCCCGCCCGGCGTGACGGTCCGCACCTTCGTGCCCGGCGAGGACGACACCGCCTGGCTCGCCGCCAACGCCGCCGCCTTCGCCCACCACCCGGAACAGGGCGCGCTCACGCAGCGCGACCTGGACGACCGCATGGCGCAGCCGTGGTTCGACGCGAAGGGCTTCTTCCTCGCGGAGCGGGAGGGCGAGCTGATCGGCTTCCACTGGACGAAGGTCCACGCGGAGGAGCAGCTCGGCGAGGTCTACGTGGTCGGCGTCCGCCCCGGCGCACAGGGCGGCGGCCTCGGCAAGGCCCTGACCGCGATCGGCCTCCACCACCTGGCCGCGTCGGGCCTGCCCACGGCGATGCTCTACGTCGACGCCGACAACCCGGCGGCCCTGGCGGTCTACGAAGGCCTCGGCTTCACGACGCACGAGGTGGACCTCATGTACCGCACGGAGAGCTGAGGGGCGGGCGGCTGTTCGGGGTCGGGGGGCGGCGGGACTTTGGCTGGTCCGTGTCGGGGAGGGTTTGGGGGTTTCCCGTCAGTCTCATCGTCCTTCCGCGTCGGGCCGGGCTGTCAAGGGCGCTCCCTTCGGTCGCGTCGCTTCGCGATGGCCTTCGGCCACCCTTGACAGCCCGTCCCGCCACGGAATGCCAAAGACTGCCGGGAAACCCCCAAAAGAACGGTCCACGGGGAGATCTTCGAGGGGCGGGCATCCCAGAGATGTGCGACCCCTCCCCGCCTGGGCGGACCTGAGATACGGGCCGACATCCCCCTGATTCCGGGCCGGGTGCCGCCAGCCCACACGACACGGCGACCAGACCGTCCGGCAATGCCTTCAGGACGGCAGGCGCATCGGATCGCTACGCGCTTCGCACGGCATGGCGTCCGGCGGCCGTCTGGGGCTGGACATAAGCCGCCCAAGCAGCCCGTTGGTGCGCTTGGCGGGCGGCTGACGGCCGAATGGCGCCCTCCGGACACCCCAACATGCCTCTAACGCCCCCAGGGAAGCAGAAAGGGCCTGGGGGCCTTCATCCCAGCCCATGACGAGCCCTTCCCTGGCCGTGAAAGACCCTTCCCAACACCCGAGGGCCCTTCCCGACACCCGAGGGCCCTCCCTCCACCCATGAGACGTCTTGTCGGACTCTGAGGACGACTTTGTCGTCCTCAGAGTCCGACAGGCAGCACCAGCGCCCCTCCGAAGCCCATCCATCCCACGAAAAGGGACAAACAACCCGCGCTCGCGTGATGGATAGAGCCCCCGGGCCATGGGCGGCTTATGTCCAGCCCCAGACGGCCGCCGGACGCTGTGCCGAGTGAAGCGCGTAGCGATCTGACGCGTGCGGGGCCTGCCGGGCGCTCTGGTCGTCGTGTCGGGCGGTCTGGACGCCCCGGGCAAAGACCCATGGCCATTCGGGGCCCGAATGCGGGACTGGGCGGAGACGGCTCGCGCATCTCTGGGATGCCCGCCCCTCGAAGATCTCCCCGTGGACCGTTCTTTTGGGGGTTTCCCGGCAGTCTTTGGCATTCCGTGGCGGGACGGGCTGTCAAGGGTGGCCGAAGGCCATCGCGAAGCGACGCGACCGAAGGGAGCGCCCTTGACAGCCCGGCCCGACGCGGAAGGACGATGAGACTGACGGGAAACCCCCAAACCCTCCCCGACACGGACCAGCCAAAGTCCCGCCGCCCCCCGACCCCCGCCCAGCCCCCGCCCCGCCCCGCCCCGCCCCGCCCCAGCCGTGCGCCAGCCGGAGCCAGGAAGCCATACGCCATTAACCGGGCATTAAGACGCGCTTGCCAGTCTCCGGACATGCAGCCCCGCCTCCGCCTGACGGCGGACACTTCCGACGCGCCTGTCCTCCCCCGTGCGCGGAAGAATGGAGACATGAGCCACCAGCCGAGCGCGAGCCCCGCGGGCCCCACCGAGGTCCCCGCCCAGCAGCCGTCCCGCAACGCCGCCACCACCGGCCCCACCGGCCCCTCCGATGCCGCGGCCCCCGCGTCTGCCCTCACCCGGCCGTCCGTCGCGCAGACACCGGCGCAGGCCAAGGCCGAGGCCCAGGCGCAGACGGCCAGGACGAGGGCACGCCTCGGCTCCATAGCCGCGCACCGCCCCCACGCGGCGGACCTCGATCCCGACCTCGACGCCGATCTCGACGCCTACGAGGACAGGGACGACAGCGGCGAGCTGCCCGCGAACCGCTTCCTCGACCGCGAACGCAGCTGGCTCGCCTTCAACGAGCGCGTCCTCGAACTCGCCGAGGACCCGGCCACCCCGCTGCTGGAGCGCGCGAACTTCCTGGCGATCTTCGCGAGCAACCTCGACGAGTTCTTCATGGTCCGCGTCGCCGGCCTCAAGCGCCGCATCGCGACCGGCGTCGCCACCCGTTCGGCCTCGGGCCTCCAGCCCCGTGAGGTGCTGGACCTGATCTGGACCCGCTCGCGCGAGCTCATGGCCCGGCACGCCGCCTGCTACCAGCAGGACATCGCCCCGCAGCTCGCCGAGGAGGGCATCCACCTCATCCGGTGGCCCGACCTCACCGAGAAGGAGCAGGCCCGCCTCTTCACCCTGTTCCGCAACCAGATCTTCCCGGTGCTCACCCCGCTGGCCGTGGACCCCGCGCACCCGTTCCCGTACATCTCCGGCCTGTCGCTGAACCTGGCCGTCGTCGTGCGCAACCCCGTCAGCGGCCACCGCCACTTCGCCCGCGTCAAGGTCCCGCCGCTCCTGTCCCGCTTCCTGGAGGCCTCCCCGCAGCGCTACGTCCCGCTGGAGGACGTCATCGCCGCGCACCTGGAGGAGCTGTTCCCCGGCATGGAGGTGCTCGCGCACCACATGTTCCGCGTGACCCGCAACGAGGACCTCGAAGTGGAGGAGGACGACGCCGAGAACCTCCTCCAGGCCCTGGAGAAGGAACTCATGCGGCGCCGCTTCGGCCCGCCGGTGCGCCTGGAGGTCGAGGAGTCCATCGACCCCGGCGTCCTGGACCTCCTCGTCCAGGAACTGAAGATCTCCGCCGCCGAGGTGTACCCGCTGCCCGGCCCGCTCGACCTGACGGCCCTCTTCGGGATCTCCTCCCTCGACCGGCCCGAGCTCAAGTACCCGAAGTTCGTCGCCGGCACCCACCGTGACCTCGCCGAGGTGGAGTCCGCGTCCGCTCCCGACATCTTCGCCGCGCTGCGCGAGCGCGACGTGCTGCTCCACCACCCGTACGACTCCTTCTCCACCTCCGTGCAGGCCTTCCTGGAACAGGCCGCCGCCGACCCGGACGTCCTCGCGATCAAGCAGACGCTGTACCGCACCTCGGGTGACTCCCCGATCGTCGACGCCCTGATAGACGCCGCCGAATCCGGCAAGCAGGTCCTCGTGCTCGTCGAGATCAAGGCCCGCTTCGACGAGCAGGCCAACATCAAGTGGGCGCGCAAGCTGGAGGAGTCCGGCTGCCACGTGGTCTACGGCCTGGTCGGCCTCAAGACCCACTGCAAGCTCTCGCTCGTCGTCCGCCAGGAGGGCGACACCCTGCGCCGCTACAGCCACGTCGGCACCGGCAACTACCACCCCAAGACCGCCCGCCTGTACGAGGACCTCGGCCTGCTCACCGCCGACCCGCAGGTCGGAGCGGACCTCTCCGACCTGTTCAACCGGCTGTCCGGCTACTCCCGGCGCGAGACCTACCGCCGTCTGCTGACCGCCCCCAAGTCCCTGCGCGACGGACTCGTCTCGCGCATCGAGAAGGAGGCCGACCACCACCGGGCCGGCCGCCCGGCGTCCGTCCGCCTCAAGATGAACTCGATCGTCGACGAGGCCCTCATCGACTCCCTGTACCGGGCCTCCCGGGCGGGCGTCCCGGTCGACATCTGGGTCCGCGGCATCTGTGCCGTACGGCCCGGGGTCCCGGGGCTGTCGGAGAACATACGGGTCCGCTCGATCCTCGGCCGCTTCCTGGAGCACTCCCGGGTCTTCGCCTTCGGCAACGGCGGCGAGCCCGAGGTGTGGATCGGCAGCGCCGACATGATGCACCGCAACCTCGACCGCCGCATCGAGGCACTGGTCAGGGTCACCGACCCCGCCCACCGCGCGGCCCTGGACCGGATGCTGGAGACGGGCATGTCCGACGCCACCTCCTCCTGGCACCTGGGACCGGACGGCGAATGGACCCGGCACAGCACCGACGCCGAGGGCCAGCCGCTGCGGCACGTTCAGGAGATGCTCATAGACGCCCGGAGGCGCCGGCGTGGCTCAGCCAAACCATGACCCGACCGCAGGTGACGTGCTCGGCGCGTACCTGCGCTCCCAGGCCACCGCGTTCCTGCGGGGGTTGCGCGTGCACGAGGAAAGCGGGTCCGACGCGGCGGAAAGCAGCGAGGCGGCGCGCGGCCTGCGGGGGGCCGCGCGCCGTATCGCGGGGTCGCTGGGCACGTTCCGGGTGGTGACCGAGTCGGCGTGGGCGGACTCCCTGCGCACCGAGCTCGTCTGGCTCTCCTCCACCCTGGCCGACGAGCACGCGTACGCCGCCCGGCTGTCCCGCCTCATGGAGGCCCTGCAACGGCTCTCCGCGTCGCCCGAGGTCCCGGTGCCCCACGGCAACGGGACCTCCGCGGGGGCCCTCACCGTGGGCTCCGCGCGCGCGGGCGCCCTGCTGGAGCGCCAGCTCACGCTGGCGCGCACCCGCGCCCACTCCGCGACCCTCCACGCGCTCGGCTCCTCCCGCTTCCACGCGGTCGCCGACGCCGTCGCCGTGCTGGCCTCGGAGGTGCCGCTCGACGCGGTCGCGGCGCGGGGCCGGGTGGAGGAGGTCCTGGTGCCGCTCGCGGCGGTCACCGAGGACCGGCTGGGCACGGCCGTCGCCGCCCTGCCCGACACCGGCGAGAGCACCCCGTACTCGGCGCACGCGGACGGCTCCTGGCACGAGGTGCGCCGCCTGTTGCGGGTCCACCGGTACGCGCGGGAGGCGCTCGGCGGGGACGTGACCCGGCTCGCGGCGGCGGGCCGGGCGCTGGACGTGCACCGCGACGCCTCCGAGGCCGCCACCGCCTCGGCGACGGCCGCCCGCACGCCCCGGATCGCCCCGGCCACGGCCTACGCCCTGGGCGTCCTCCACGCCGACCAGCGCCACGCGGCCCTGGCGGCCCGCCTCTCGTTCCACCACATCTGGCACCCGGTCCCCACGGCCTCCACGGCCTCCTGACGCCCCCGGCCCCCGCCCCGCCCCGCCCGCCCGGATCCGGGCGGGCGGGCCCGGACACGGGCCGGCACGCCCCGGGCCGGGCCGGGCGGGGCAGGCGAAACGGTGGAAGGGTGGATGAAGGACCCTTGTGCGCAGGGGCCCCTCCGCACTGCGGACGTCACCGAACGGCGGACGCCACCACACCACAGGCGTCACCGCACCACGGGCATCACCGAACGGCGGACGTCACCGCACGGCGGACCTCACCGCACCGGTCCCCGCCCCAGCGGCGGCACGGCGAATTCCGGCCACCCCCACCGGCGGCCCGAGAAGGTCACGGCGGGATAACGGGCGGATAACGCCCGATTGCGCCCAGGTACAAACCACCCCAACCGCACCGGGCCGTCCGCCATGGTTCACCGTCCGTTCACCAACCCCCGTCGACCGCTTCACCTGTTCTGCCTAATTTCAGTACCGCACGGTGCGAGCCGCTGGAAAAAGCAGGGCACCCGCACCACACGACCCGTAGTCCTCTTCGCACGCCGCCCCGATACAGAAAGCGGCCGGCGGCTTCTGGAAGGAACTCCCGAAAAGTGAAGCTTCAGCGCAAGAACATGCTTCGTGCCTCCGCCCTCGGGGCGCTTGTCGTGTCCGGCGCCCTGGTCCTCACGGCGTGCGGCTCGGACGACAACACGAAGACCGACGCCGGTGGCACCACGAAGGCCTCCGCCCCGGCCCCGGGTGACGTCAAGTGCGACGGTGCCAAGGGCAAGCTCCTCGCCTCCGGCTCCTCCGCGCAGAAGAACGCGGTCGACCTGTGGGTGAAGAACTACATGGCCGCCTGCTCCGGCGTCGAGGTGAACTACAAGTCCTCCTCCTCCGGCGAGGGCATCGTCGCCTTCAACCAGGGCACGGTCGGCTTCGCGGGCTCGGACTCCGCGCTGAAGCCCGACGCCGTCGAGGAGTCGAAGAAGGTCTGCACCGGCGGTCAGGGCATCGACCTGCCGATGGTCGGCGGCCCGATCGCGCTCGGCTTCAACGTCGCCGGTGTGGACAAGCTGAACCTGGACGCCGCCACGATCGCCAACATCTTCAACGACAAGATCAAGAAGTGGGACGACGAGGCGATCAAGAAGCTGAACCCCGGCGTCACGCTTCCCTCCACCGCGATCCAGGCGTTCCACCGCTCCGAGGACTCCGGCACCACCGAGAACCTGGGCAAGTACCTCAAGGCCGCCGCTCCCGACGCCTGGACGTACGAGGCCGCCAAGAAGTGGCCGGCCCCCGGTGGCCAGGCCGCCTCCGGCTCCGCCGGTGTCGCCTCGCAGGTCAAGGCCGTTGACGGCGCGATCGGCTACTTCGAGCTCTCCTACGCCAGCTCGCAGAACATCAAGACCGTCGACATCAACACCGGCGCGGCCGCCCCGGTGAAGGCCTCCTCCGAGAGCGCCTCCAAGGCCATCGCCGCCGCCAAGATCGCCGGCACCGGCTCCGACCTGGCGCTGAAGCTCGACTACACCACCAAGGCCGAGGGTGCGTACCCGATCGTCCTGGTGACGTACGAGGTCGTCTGCGACAAGGGCAACAAGGCCGAGACCCTGCCGACCGTGAAGTCCTTCCTGAACTACACCGCCTCGGACGCGGGCCAGAAGGTCCTCTCCGACAACGGCTACGCGCCGATCCCGGCCGAGATCATCACCAAGGTCCGCGACGCCATCAACTCGCTGTCCTGAACCACTGAGCCTCGGGGCCCGGGCCGATCCCGTCCGATCGGCCCGGCCCGGAGGCCCCTCCCCTCCACCCAGGGGATCCGGTGCACCGCCGCCAGGGGGCATTGCCCCCCACCAAGACCGGAAAGACCATGGTTTCCACCACACCCACGCAGATAGACCAGGCTCCGCCGGTCACCAAGAGCGGAAGGTCCACCGGCCGCGCCGGTGACAAGATCTTCGCGGGGCTCTCCAAGGGCTCCGGCATCCTGCTCCTGGTGATCATGGCGTCGATCGCCGGTTTCCTCACCTACCGCGCCTCGATCGCCCTGTCGAAGAACGAGGGGAACTTCCTCACCACCTTCGACTGGAACGCGTCGGCGAACCCTCCCGTCTTCGGCATCGCCGTCCTGCTCTTCGGCACCGTCGTCAGCTCGATCATCGCGATGGCCATCGCGGTTCCGATCGCGGTCGGCATCGCCCTCTTCATCTCGCACTACGCGCCGCGCAGGCTGGCCGCCCCCATCGCGTACGTGGTCGACCTGCTGGCCGCCGTGCCCTCGATCATCTACGGCATCTGGGGCGCCCTCTTCCTGGTGCCGCAGCTGAACGGGCTGAACCTCTGGCTCGACGAGTACCTCGGCTGGACCTACGTCTTCGACAAGACCCAGGTCGGCGTCGCCCGCTCGCTCTTCACCGTCGGCATCCTGCTCGCGATCATGATCCTGCCGATCGTGACCAGCGTCAGCCGCGAGGTCTTCCTCCAGGTCCCGCGCATGAACGAGGAGGCCGCCCTGGCCCTCGGCGCGACCCGCTGGGAGGTCATCCGCATGTCGGTGCTGCCCTTCGGCCGCTCCGGCGTCATCTCCGCCTCGATGCTCGGCCTCGGCCGCGCCCTCGGCGAGACCATGGCCGTCGCCACGGTCCTCTCCCCGAGCTTCCTGATCTCCGGCCACATCCTCGACCCGGGCGGCGGCACGTTCGCGCAGAACATCGCCGCGAAGTTCGACGAGGCCAACGAGTTCGGCCGCGACGCCCTGATCGCCTCCGGCCTGGTGCTCTTCCTGCTCACCCTGCTGGTCAACGGCGCAGCCCGGCTGATCATCGCCCGACGCAAGGACTTCTCGGGGGCGAACGCCTGATGAGCCACGCACTCCAGGACCAGCGGCCGGCCCCGGCCCACAAGTCCGCCGCCCCCGCCCGCCTGACCCGCGGCGGCCTGCCCCGCTGGGCCCCGGCCGGCATCGCGGCCCTCTCGATCGCCCTCGGCTGCGGCATCGGCGCCGTCGCCGGCCTCGACAGCAAGGTCCAGTGGGGCCTGATCGCCTCGATCCTGTTCGTCGTGATCACGTACACCGCCAGCGCGGTGGTCGAGAACCGCCGCCAGGCCAAGGACCGGATCGCGACCTCCCTCGTGTGGGTCTCGTTCGTCCTCGCGGTCATCCCGCTGCTCTCGCTGATCTGGATCACCGTCAGCCGGGGCCTGAAGGCGTTCAGCGCCGACTTCCTCACCCACTCGATGAACGGCGTCACCAGCTTCGATCCGGGCGGCGGCGTCTACCACGCGCTGCTCGGCACCATCGAGCAGGTCGCCCTGGCCGCCCTGATCGCCGCGCCGATCGGCCTGCTGACCGCCGTCTACCTGGTCGAGTACGGCAAGGGCAAGCTCGCCAAGGCCGTGACCTTCTTCGTCGACGTCATGACCGGCATCCCCTCCATCGTCGCGGGCCTGTTCATCCTGACGACCTGGAACCTGGCGCTCGGCTTCGGCCCCTCCGGCTTCGCCGGCGCGATGGCCCTGTCGATCCTGATGATGCCCGTCGTGGTCCGCTCCACCGAGGAGATGCTCAAGCTCGTCCCGAACGAGCTGCGCGAGGCCGCCCTCGCCCTCGGCGTACCGAAGTGGCGCGTGATCCTGAAGGTCGTGCTCCCCACCGCCATCGGCGGCATCGCCACGGGCCTGATGCTGGCCGTCGCCCGCATCGCCGGCGAGACCGCCCCGATCATGCTCCTGGTCTTCGGCACCCAGCTGATCAACGGCAACCCCTTCGAAGGTGCTCAGTCCTCGCTCCCCCTGTACATCTGGGAGCAGTACAAGGTCGGCAGTGACGCCTCCTACGACCGGGCATGGGCCGCAGCGCTCGTCCTGATCGCCTTCGTCATGATCCTCAATCTGGTGGCCCGCGGCATCGCCCGCTGGAAGGCCCCGAAGACCGGTCGCTGACGCGACCCCCTGAAAGCGAAGTGACCCCTCATGGCGAAGCGAATCGACGTCAGCGGACTGTCCGCCTTCTACGGCACCCACAAGGCCATCGATGACATCTCGATGACCGTGGAGCCGCGCTCCGTGACCGCCTTCATCGGCCCCTCCGGCTGCGGCAAGTCCACCTTCCTGCGCACCCTGAACCGCATGCACGAGGTCACCCCCGGCGGCCGTGTCGAGGGCAAGGTGCTGCTGGACGACGAGAACCTCTACGGCACCGGCGTGGACCCCGTCGCGGTGCGCCGCACGGTCGGCATGGTCTTCCAGCGCCCGAACCCGTTCCCCACCATGTCGATCTTCGACAACGTGGCGGCGGGCCTGCGCCTGAACGGCCGCTACAAGAAGTCCGAGCTGACCGACATCGTGGAGAAGTCCCTCCAGGGCGCCAACCTCTGGAACGAGGTCAAGGACCGTCTGAACAAGCCGGGCTCCGGCCTCTCCGGCGGCCAGCAGCAGCGCCTGTGCATCGCCCGCGCCATCGCGGTCGAGCCCCAGGTCCTGCTGATGGACGAGCCCTGCTCGGCCCTGGACCCGATCTCCACCCTCGCCATCGAGGACCTGATCGGCGAGCTGAAGGAGCGCTTCACGATCGTCATCGTGACGCACAACATGCAGCAGGCCGCCCGCGTCTCGGACCGCACCGCCTTCTTCAACCTGGCCGCCGTCGGCCAGCC
The DNA here is from genome assembly GCF_055581065.1 of Streptomyces sp. NPDC031479. NCBI lineage: Bacteria > Bacillati > Actinomycetota > Actinomycetes > Kitasatosporales > Streptomycetaceae > Streptomyces > Streptomyces sp. NPDC031479. The sequence continues at coordinate 20,920 of NZ_JBVIKC010000015.1, read as the reverse complement.
GGGCAAGCTGATCGAGATCGACGACACGGACCGGATCTTCTCCAACCCGTCCGTCCAGGCGACCGAGGACTACATCTCCGGCCGCTTCGGCTAGACCGGACCAGACCTCATGCGGCTCCGCCGCGTGACCCGCACGTCCTGCGGTGCTGCATGGCGGTGCCACCGCAAGGCGAAAGAAAAGGGCCGGCTCCCCCTGGGTGGGGGGAGCCGGCCCGCTTTCGTACCCGCGCGCTACACGAAGGCGAGGTCCACGATCCAGAAGCTGAGCGCCGCCACCAGGGCGGCGGCCGGCATGGTGATGAACCAGCCCAGGATGATGTTCTTGGCCACGCCCCAGCGGACCGCGTTGACGCGCTTGGTCGCGCCCACGCCCATGATCGCCGAGGTGATCACGTGGGTGGTGGAGATCGGCGCGTGGTAGAGGAAGGCTGAGCCGAACATGATCGAGGCACCGGTGGTCTCCGCCGCGAATCCCTGCGGCGGGTCCAGCTCGATGATCTTGCGGCCGAGGGTGCGCATGATGCGCCAGCCGCCCGCGTAGGTGCCCAGCGACAGCATCACGGCACAGACGATCTTGACCCAGATCGGGATCGGCGCGCCCGCGTCCTGCACGTCGGCGATGACCAGGGCCATCACCACGATGCCCATCGTCTTCTGGGCGTCCTGGAGGCCGTGGCCCAGCGCCATGCCGGCCGCCGACACCGTCTGCGCTATGCGGAAGCCGCGCTTGGCCTTGTGCGGGTTGGCCCGGCGGAACATCCACAGGATGGTGACCATGACCAGGTAACCGACGATGAGGCCGACCACCGGGGAGAGGAACATCGGGATGACGACCTTGTCGAGCACCCCGGACCAGATGACCTCGGTCCCACCGGCCAGGGCCGCGCCCACCATCCCGCCGAACAGCGCGTGCGAGGAGGACGAGGGCAGGCCGAAGTACCAGGTGATCAGGTTCCAGACGATCGCGCCGACCAGAGCCGAGAAGAGGATCCACATGCCCCGGTTGCCGTGGGGCGTCTCGATCAGGCCCTCACTGACCGTCTTGGCCACGCCACTGCCCAGGAAGGCACCGGCGAGGTTCATCACCGCGGCCATCGCCAGCGCCGCGCGCGGCGTCAGGGCCCGCGTCGAGACGGAGGTGGCGATCGCGTTCGCCGAGTCGTGGAAGCCGTTCGTATAGGTGAAGCCGAGCGCGACACCGATGGTCACGATCAGAGCAAAGGTGTCCACGTGGTTCAGGACTCCTTGACCGCGATGGTCTCCACCGTGTTCGCGACGTGCTCGAACGCGTCGGCGGCCTCTTCCAGCACATCGACGATCTGCTTCAGCTTCAGCACCTCGATGGCGTCGTACTTGCCGTTGAAGAGCTGGGCGAGCAGCTTGCGGTGGATCTGGTCCGCCTGGTTCTCCAGCCGGTTGACCTCGATCCAGTACTCGGTGAGGTTGTCCATGGTCCGCAGGTGCGGCATGGCCTCCGCGGTCAGCTCGGCCGCCCGCGCCAGCACCTCGATCTGCTGCTCGACGCCCTTGGGGAGCTCCTCCACGTTGTAGAGGACGACCAGGTCGACGGCCTCCTCCATGAAGTCCATGATGTCGTCGAGGCTCGACGCGAGGTTGTAGATGTCCTCACGGTCGAACGGCGTGATGAAGGAGGAGTTCAGCTGGTGGAAGATCGCGTGCGTCGCGTCGTCCCCCGCGTGCTCCGCCGCCCGCATCCGCTCCGCGATCTCGGCCCGGGCGGAGGGATCCGCTCCGAGCAGTTCCATCAGGAGCTTGGAGCCCGTGACGATGTTGTCCGCGGATGCGGCGAACATGTCGTAGAAGCTCGTCTCCCTGGGGGTCAGACGAAATCGCACGTGAGGTCCTCGGGGTGCATTGGATTCGGTCAGGCTGATGCTAGGCGCATCCCCCGGCCACGGCTAACCGGCACGGTTCCCCAGTGTCCTCCATCGGGCACAGTGGGCGGGACGAACCCCTGTCCCTCGGACCGGGGCGAAGTACCCTATACCCATGAGGGGTATGTATCCCTCATTCCGGACCACGGGAGGACCCATGACGACCATCGAGGCGGAGGGCTCCGGAGCCGAGACGGGCACCGCCCCCGGCACCCTGACCCACGAGGGCGGAGCCGTTCACGGCTACCACCACCAGAAGGACGAGCACCTCAAGCGGCTGCGCCGCATCGAGGGCCAGATCCGCGGCCTCCAGCGGCTCGTCGACGAGGACGTCTACTGCATCGACATACTCACGCAGGTCTCGGCGAGCACGAAGGCCCTCCAGTCCTTCGCCCTCCAACTGCTGGAGGAGCACCTGCGCCACTGCGTCGCGGACGCGGCCGTCAAGGGCGGCACCGAGATCGACGCGAAGGTGGAAGAGGCCACGAAGGCCATCGCCCGCCTCCTGCGCACCTGACCCCCGGCGGCGGCGCCGCACCCGCGGCTCCGCCGGGAACCGGAAACAGGCACTAAAGACAGATGCCCATCAGGACCTCGTCGATCCGGTCCTGACTCAGTCGTTCCTCCACGGCCGTCGAGGCCGCGATGATCAGCTCACCGCACAGCTCGATCTCGGCGAGTGCCACGTGGTCCTGCACCGTCGTACCGCCCGCGGGAGTCACGCGTGTCACCTCTCTCTGCCGCCCTCGCCCGTCGGCGCTCGGCCTCCCAGCGTAGGGACCGCACGTCGTTCCGCGCATGACACGGATGGACCATTTCCGGATAGCGGGGTCATGGCCCGGACGCACCGTCCGGGCCCGCCGGACCGGCTACTCGGCGATCTTCCCGTCATAAATGTCCGCGCTTGCGGGCAATACGACGGTCACCGGCGTGCCGAACCCGTACAGCAGCGTGGTCGAGGAGACATCGATCACGCCATTCTTGACGTACGTGAAACGGTGCCTGACCTGCCGCAGGCGCCCCTCCTCGTCCAGGTAGGCGTCGAAGGGCACGCTGTCCTTGCTGAACCCTTTCGCCGCCGCCTCCAGGGCCCCCTTGACCCCCGGCGAGGCGCTCTGGGCCGCCCGCCCGATGTCCGTCGTACCCCGGTAGTGCCGCACCTTGGTGCCCGACACCTCGGTGACCCCCACGTACGTCACCTCCTGCGCGCCGCGCAGCAGCTCGGCGGCGGCCAGCGGATCGGTGGCCCCGCCCGTGACGAGGTTCCCGTCGGAGAGGGCGGCCGTGTCGAGCCGCACCCACTTGTCGTCGGGCACCCCGGCGCCCCGGTTCTTCATGTAGAGCGCGCCGGGGACGAGCAGCTCGGTGATGGGGCGGTGCTCGGGCTTGCCGGTCACGTCGGCGGGGAGCATCACCAGCAGCTGCCCCATCCGCTTCCTGAAGTCGACGCCGCCCTCGCCGCGGATGGTGACCCGGGTGCCGCCGGTGGCCATCTCCATGGCCGTACGGGCCTGGGCGCTGCCGGTGGCCACGAGTGCGTCGGCGGCCCCGCGGACGGCCGCGCCGGGATCCCCCGGCGGCCGGTCGTCGCCGGCCGCCGCCGCGGTTCCGGTTCCCGTACCGCTCGCGGCACCGCATCCGCCGAGGGCGGCGACGGTCAACGCCACGCAGACCGCGAGCACCGCCCTGCCCGCACGCCTTCGCCGCCGCCTGTGCTGGTGCACCACCATCGCCTGCCAACCCCCAACGCGTGACCGCTGTTTGCCCGAGGCCCCCACCCGCTCCGGTTAACGAGGTCCGGGGTTTCCCGTCACGGCCGGGGAGTGGCCGAGACCCGTACCGGGCCCGGTCCGACCGGGTACCGTGGGGACGTGGATCCGCACACCCAGGCGACTCAGGTCCCTCCGTTTACCGCCGTGCCAGCTCCGCGTCACCCCGTGGAGTCCGCGCAGCCGACGCCCGGCCACATCACCAGCACCGCGGAACGCGGCTCCTTCTGTCTGGCCGTCTGCAGCTGCGGATGGACCGGGCCGGCCCGCCGCTCCCGCGACCTGGCCCGCAGGGACGCCACCCGGCACACCGCGGACTAGACCCGGGCCCGGGTGCGGGCGCTGGCGCGGCGGGCCCGGCACGATGCGGGACCCGGAGCGGGTGCGAGCCCGGAGCGGGTACGGGCCCAGCGCGGGTACGGGCCCAGCGCGATGCGGGGCCCGGAGCGGTGCGGGCCCCGGCGCGGTCGCCCCGCGTCCGGGTGTGTCGCCCGTTCGGACGGCCCGGGTGGCCGGGTGACCCGGGACCGGCTGCCCTGGAGTCATGCCAGGTACCGCACCCCGCCTCGCGGCCCTCCTCTGGGCCCTGCTGATCGCGCTCACCCCGGCCGCGGCGGCCTGGGCCCGTCCCGTGGGCACGGCGGACGGCCCGGGCGACGTGGCACTGGCGATCGGGGTCACCACCGCCGCGGCCGTGGCCACCGGCCTGTGGCTGCGGTCCCGCTACCGCCGTGACGACCCGGAGGATTCCGGCGCGGGCCACGGGGACGGGGGCGCCGGGGACGGCGACCGGTGAGTCCCCGCCCCCGGCCCCGGCCGGCCGCGGTGCGGCTGTGCTTCGGGGCGGCGGTGCTGTGCCTGCTGGCAGCGGTCCTGCTCGCGCTGTGGAACTCGTACGCGGGCTGACCGCGCCCGCGCCCGCTCCCGCCACTCCCGCCGCTGCCCCCGCTACGCGGCGAGGTCGCTCTCGGCCGGCCGCTGCGCGAGCTCCACCGGCCGGGCCACGACCCGTTCCCCGGCCCTGACGAGCCGCCCCGCCCGCGGGGCGCGCGCGAGCGCCCGTACCAGCGGGGTCAGCGCGGCCATGGCGAGGGGCGCGAGGAGCAGCACGACGGCGGTGCCGAGCGCGAACCCGCCGATGACGTCGGTCGGGTAGTGCACACCGAGGTAGACCCGGCACACCCCCTCGGCGAGCGCGAGCCCGATCCCGACGAGCCCGAGCCGACGGTTCGCCAGGAACACCCCGACGCCGAGGGCCATCATCAGGGTGGCGTGGTCGCTGACGAAGGAGTACCCGGCTCCCGGCCCGCCGGCCATCCCGCCGAGCACCTCGAGCCCCTCGTGCTGGACGAAGGGCCGCGGGCGCGCCACGAACCCGCGCAGCGGAACGTTCACGAGCAGCGCGAGGGCGGCGGCGAGCGGTGCCCAGACGAGCGCGGCGAAGGAATCGACGGCCGTCGTCTCGTCCTGCCGCCGGGCCCCGCGCCAACACCACAGCACCAGCAGGACCATGGCCAGCGGCAGCCCGTACCCGCCGACGAGCGCGACGCCCCGGTCGAACCAGCCCGGGGCGTGCCGGGCCAGGGCGTTGATCTCGTACAGCAGGCTGACATCCACATTCGGCCCACCTGTTGTGAGTCCAGCCATGCGACGCGGCCCCTTGCTTGCCTAGGTCCCCTGTGGGCGCACGCCGGTGTGCGCCCCTCCAAACCCCCCGCCGATCAAGTCTCGTGTTCATGGAACGCCCGTTCTGGCAGGTACGTTCCACCCTCCACCGAATGATCACTCCAACGTTATCCAAGAGTGATTCGCCGACGCAGCTCAAGGCCTGCGGTTCACGGAGTGTCGCTAGGCCGCCGGAGTGGCGGCCGCCCGCTCCGGAAGGGCCGCGGCCCCGTCCTTGGTCACCCGCGTGGCACCGAAGTAGTCGGGAGTGTCGATCTTGTCGAAGCGGATGACCGCGCCGGTGTACGGGGCGTTGATCATGTACCCGCCGCCCACGTACATGCCGACGTGCCGGATCTCCCGAGAGTTCGTCAGATCGTCGGAGAAGAACACGAGATCACCGGGCAGCAGTTCCGCCCGCGAGGGGTGCGAACCGGCGTTGTACTGGTCGTTGGCCACACGCGGCAGCTCGATCCCCACGGTCTCGTACGCCGCCTTGGTCAACCCGGAGCAGTCGAACCGCCCGTTCTGATCGGGCGTCCCGTTGCCACCCCACAGATAGGGCGTCCCGAGCTGCTTCTGCGCGAAGTAGATGGCCCCGGCGGCCTGCTGCGACGGCGCCACCCGGCCGACGGGCCGGGCGAAGCTCTTCTCCAGGGAACGGATGGCCTTCACGTAGCCCTGGGTCTCGGTGAGCGGTGGCACGCCCCCGGCCTTGATGACCCGGTAGGGACCGGCGTTGTAGGCGGCGAGCATATTGTCCGATGCGTCTCCTGGCACTCCCGCGACGTCCTTGGCCAGTTGGCAGTCGTACGAGGCGGCCGAAGGGATCGCGTCCTTGGGATCCCAGATGTCCCGGTCACCGTCGCCGTCGCCGTCGATTCCGTACGTGGCCCAGGTCTCCGGGATGAACTGGGCGATACCGCGCGCGTCCGCGTGGCTGACCACATCGGGCTTCCAGTTGCTCTCGGTGTACAACTGGGCCGCCAGCATGGCCGGATTGAGCGCGGGGCACAGGTTTCCCCACTTCTCCACCAACGGCTGGTAGATCGCCGGAACCGCCCCTTTGACCAGCGCCACGGCGCCCTGCCTGCCGCCCTTCGTGAGACCCGCCGCCGCCGAGTACGTGCCGACGACCAGCAGCGCGACGAAGGCCAGGCACACGCCGATCCCGATCCCGCTTGCCACCCAGAATTTGCGCACCCGTCAACACTGCCGCATAACAGGTCGCCTGACAGTGCATTCATCAGTCTGTCTTGACGTTATTTCACCGGAAAGCCGGTGCAGTAGAGGCTGCTGTATTCCCTGAGGCCCCGGACTCGATAGAAGAGCACGGTCCAGTCGCCCGGATCGTTGGCCACCGGGATGGCCGGGAAGTGCCTCGTGTTCCCGCCGTTGTCCACGAGCTGTGTGGCGAAGTCGTCCGGGTAGGTCAGGTAGACGCCGCCGTCGGAGGTCTTCTGGGTGAGGTCGATCGGCTTGCTGGTGTAGCCGATGCTGCGGTTGTAGTCACGGACGTTCTCGAACGGCCGCTGGGTCGTCGAGTCGATCTCGTGCGGCGGCTTGACGCCGACGGAGACGAGGTAGGGCCCCTTTTCCTGATGATATGGCTTCAGCATCACATGGATCTTGACCTTGCCCGCGACCGCCTTCGCGTTGGGGTCGGCGGCGTCCACCGCGGAGCCCACCAGGTACTGCGCCCGCTCCTCCGGCGGCAGGTTGCAGCTCCCCTCACCGGGCGCGGTGCCGGTCCACAGGTCCCGGGACACCGTCGCGGGCTCGATGTGATCCGGCACGGACCCGGAGCCTCCGGTCGGTCCGGACGAGGCCGGGCCCGGGGCCGGGTCCGACGCCTGCGGCCCCGAGGGCGAGGAGGCCGTACCGCTGGGCGCGCCCTGGCCCGCCGGCGTGGCCCCACCGGACGGCGGTCCGCCCGCCCGGGCACCATGGCCGTCCTCCTTGTCCTGGAGCAGCAGGTACCCGCCCGTCCCGAGCCCGCCCACCAGCAGGCCCGCCACGACCGCCACCGCCCAGCGGGGCACGGCCCGCGTCCGCTCCGTGGCGGGCGGGGTCGCGGGCACGTACGTCGGCACGTAGCCCGGAGTGCCTGCGGGCAATCCCGGCCCGATGGTGGACGGCAGCGTCCCCGGGACCTGGCCCGTACCGCCCGCGGTCGCCGTGAGCGAGGCGTAGACCGGGTCGTCGACCAGCGCCGAGTCCACCGCGCAGCGGCGGATGATCTCGGCGAGGGCGGGCCGGGCGCCCGGCTCCGCCACCACGCAGGCCTGGATCAGCTCGGCCAGCTCGGGCTCCACGCCCGCGACGTCGATCTCCCCGTGCACGGCGCGGAAGTTGACCGTCGTCGGATCACCGGTGCCGTACGGGGCCCGCCCCGTGGCCGCGTAGGCGATCGTGGCACCGAGGGCAAAGATGTCGGCGGCGTCCGCGGCCTCACCCCGCAGCAGCACCTCGGGGGCCGTGTAGCCCGGGGTGCCGGGAGCGGAGCCGGCCTGCGTCAGAGCCGTCTCGGCCACGCCCTTGGCGATGCCGAAGTCGATGAGCTGGGGCCCCTGTGCGCCCAGGATGACGTTCTGCGGCTTGAGGTCCCGGTGCGTGACCCCGTACGCGTGCACGCTCGCCAGCCCCTCCGCCAGCGCGGCGAACAACCTGCGGCAGGCGGCGGCGGGCAGGGCCCCGAACTCGCGCACCGCGTGGCTGAGCGTGGGCCCGGCCACGTACTCGGTGGCGAGCCAGTACGGCGGCGCCGCCAGCGACGCGTCGATCAGGTTCGCCGTGTAGGCGGAGCGCACCGCGCGGACCGTCTCCGCCTCCCGGCGGAACCGCGCGAGCGCCTCCGGGTGCCCGGTGATCTCCTCTTTGATCACCTTGATGGCCACCAGGCGACCGCCGGGCGACCGCCCGAGGTACACCTGCCCCATGCCCCCGGCCCCCAGCCGGGCCAGCAGCGTCTGCGCCCCTATATGGGCCGGGTCGTTGTCTCTCAGCGCCTCCACCCGCACGAGAGTGCCATACGGACTGTGCTGGCCCACAAGGGGATTGGCTTCAGCGCTCCGCGACGAACAGGCTCTGCGCCCCCCGCCCGATCGGCCCCTTCTCGTCGTGCAGCCGGGCGTCGGCCAGGCCGATGCCCGCCGCGTCCACGCTCGTCCGGGACTCCACGCAGACCCACTCCCCCACCGGGTGCCGGTGCACGTGCACGGTGAGGTCGCCGTTGACGAACACGAACCGGCCGAAGTCCATGACCGCGCTGATGCCGTTGCCCGAATCGGCGGCCACCAGCACCCGGTCCAGCGGCCGGACCTCCTCCCCCGCCACCAGCGGCACCCTCATCCGCATCCAGCAGGTCCCCGGCCCCGGCTCCGTGAAGGACCCGTCCGTGAACCGGGCCTCCACCGAGGAGTGGTACCCCTTCTCCCACGGCACCGGGAAGAACGGCGACGCCACCGCCTCCCCCGGAGTCGGCACCACCGCCCCCGGGACCACCGCCGGCACCGGCTCCCCCGCCACCCGGATCCGCAGCGCCCGCGCCAGCATCACCGGCCCGGAACCGCCCTCGGGCGTCAGGGCCGCCTCGACCAGCTCGGTGTTGCGGCCCGCCCGCAGCACGCTCGTGGTGATCTCCAGTCCGCCGATCGGCACCGGCCGCAGGATCTCGTACGTGACGCGCGCGATCCGCATGTCCTCCCGCGCGCCCGCCCGCTCGTCGATCTCCCGCGCCAGCAGCGCGGCCGGCGGCCCGGCGTGCTGCGAGCCCGCGTCCCACGGCCCGCGCGTGGCCTCGCCCGCCACGAACCGCCCCGCACCGATCCGCTCGTAGAACCCGTCCTCAGCGTCCATGACGCTGCACGCTACCCACAGGTAACTCCGGGCACCAGCCCCTCGCCGCCGGCCGCCGCGCCCCGCTCCCGCCCAGCGCCGGCCGAGTGCCCGCTCAGCGCGCGAAGCCCAGCCCCACACCCAGCCCCACCAGCACCGAACCGATCGCCCGGTTCAGCGCCTTCTGCGCCTTCAGCATCCGGTCGCGCAGCCGCGAGTCCGAGAAGAACAGCGCCACCGCCCCGAACCACACCAGGTGCGCGGCCGACATGAACAGCCCGTATCCCACCTGCTGCCACGCCGACGTCCCCGGATCGACGACCTGCGTGAAGGTCGACACCACGAACAGCGTCGTCTTCGGATTCAGCACGTTCGTCAGGAACCCGGACCGCAGCGCACCCAACGGGCTCAGCCCCGGCTTCGACTCCAGGTCCACGGTCAGCCCGTCCGGCGCCCGGAAGGTACGGATCCCGATCCACACCAGGTACGCGGCACCCGCCAGCTTGATCGCCGTGAACAGGGCGGTCGACGAGGCGATCAGCAGACCGACGCCCAGCATCGTGTACGAGACGTGCACCAGCACGCCGGCCGCGACCCCGGCCGCCGCGAACAGCCCGGTGGGCCGGCCGTACAGGTAGCTGTTCCTGACCACCATGGCGAAGTCCGCCCCCGGACTGATCACCGCGAGCAGGGTGATGACTGCAACTGCGATCACTTCTGTCATGTACAGATGCTCACCGCCCCCGCCCTGCGGATCAAGGCACTCCGGCCGCGAACCCGTCGCCCCGTCCCTCCGGTCACAATGGAGGGGTGTCCACCACCGCCCGCCCCGCGCACCCCCCGCTCCCCGTCCTGCAGGCCGACTGCGGCAACTGCTTCGCGTTGTGCTGCGTCGCCCTGCCCTTCGCCAAGTCCAACGACTTCGCCGTGAACAAGTCCGCCGGGACCCCCTGCGGGAACCTCCGGCAGGACTTCCGCTGCGGCATCCACACCCGGCTGCGCGACCAGGGCTTCCAGGGATGCACCGTCTTCGACTGCTTCGGGGCCGGACAGCAGATCTCCCAGGTCACCTTCGGCGGCCGCGACTGGCGCGCACACCCCGAGACCCGGGCCGAGATGTTCGAGGCCTTCCCCGTCATGCGCCAGCTGCACGAGCTGCTCTTCTACGTGGCCGAAGCGCTCGCCCTCCCCGCCGCGGCCCCCGTCCACCAGGACCTGCGCACGGCCCTGGCCCGGACCGAGGCCCTCACCCGGGCCGACGCCAAGGAGCTGACCGGCCTCGACGTGGGCACCCTGCGCCAGGACATCAACCCCCTCCTCCTCAAGGCGAGCGAGCTGGTGCGCGCCAAGGCCCCGGGCCGCCGCAAGAACCACCGCGGCGCCGACCTGATGGGCGCCCGCCTCGCGGGAGCCGACCTGCGCGGCGCCAACCTGCGCGGCGCCTACCTGATCGCCGCCGACCTCGGCCGCGCCGACCTGCGCACCGCCGACCTGATCGGCGCCGACTTCCGCGACACGAACCTCCGCGGGGCCGACCTGCGCGACGCCCTCTTCCTGACCCAGGCCCAGCTGAACGCCGCCCGGGGCGACGCCGCCACGCGCATCCCCCCGTCCCTCACCCGCCCGTCCCACTGGCAGTAGGCCGGGCGCCGCGGCGCCGTACCCGACCCCTGGCCCCTGACCCCTGACGCCCGGCGCCCGGCGCCCGCCGTGCGCGCGTGCGCCCCTCGCGCTCCCACCCGCCCTTGTCCCCGTACGGTGAGCGACCCAACCGGAAGATGACGCTCCGCTACGGGGTCACCCCGCCAAGCGGCGCCGCGCCCGGCCCCGACTCCGGTCACGGCGCCGCACCCCGGGACGGCCGGCGTCAGTAGGGCCGGACCACGGCCATCCAGCCCAGCGTGCAGACCAACGCCGTCGTGCACGAGTTCTCGTAGATGTCCCCGCCCGCGGTGAGCACCTTCACGTACACCCGCGGACCGCCCACCCGCACCGACACCCCGCACGCGTCGCGCGGGAAGCCCGGCGTCCTGGCCCGCGTCAGGTCCTGCCAGCGGTAGGGGGCCGTCGGCGTGGCCCTCGCCCCGACGTACGCCCTCCCCCGGCTCAGCACGGCACTGAACTCCGAGGCCCCCGGCCCCGAGGCGGTGTCGACGTCCGCACACGGCCCGTGCGGCCCGGCCGGACCCCGGTCACCCTTCGGCCCCTTGGGCCCGCGCGGCCCGGTGCACCCCCCGCCCGTGAAGGCCCGGCCGTCGCCCTTCCCGCACCCGTACCCGTACGCGTACCCGTACTCCGGCCCGGCCTCCGCGGCCGCCGCCCGCACCGGTACGGCCACCAGCCCGCACAGCAACGCCACGGCCACCCCGGCGGCCAGCCGGGCCCTGCGGCCCGGCTCCATCGCGGAACCCATCAGGCCCCTCCTCACATGTCACGTCGTCAGGTCGTCAGGCCGTCACGGCCAACGACCGCGAGCCTCCCCCCAACCCGCCGCAAAGATGGAAAGACTGACGGAATGTCGGACAAATGTCAGCGGGACGGCCCAACGACACGCGCCCCACTGCGCCGAACGGCCGCCCCTCACCCGGCCCCGCGCACGCCGGGCCGACAATCATTGCCCGGGGTCACCCACCGTGATACACAGAGTGACCAGGTCAGGGCGCGCGGGAGGGGCGCACGCCGGGAGATCGGGTAAAGAGAGCCGCCAAGTCGACGACGGCGGCGGTTTCATCAGCGAAGATAGTGCGTGACCCCTGCCGTCGGGCACGGGCTACCGGAACTACCCATACAGGGGCGGTGAGTTACATGATCCTGGCAGCCGAAAAGGGCGACATCACCACCATCATCGGCGGAATCGCCCCGAACTGGGGGCCGTTCGGCAGTCTCGGCAACGAAGCGAAGGTCATGATCGAGGTGGTCATGGCCGTAGCGATCCTCCTCTGCCTCGGCATCGCCATCTGGGGCGCGGCCAAACAGCGCATCGGCGCGACCGCACTGCGCGACACCTTCAGCGCGGAACAGGGCAAGGGCCTGATCGTGGCCGGCCTCACGGGAGTCTTCATCATCGGCTCCCTCGGCACCCTCTTCACGATCGTCTACGGAATGGCCGTCTAGCCGGAACGGCGCGGCCGGCCGCACCCTGATGACGAATCACCACACCGCGCCTGAGCGGGAACGAGCGCTACCGTCGTACGACGCGGAGGGGGCGGACACGCAATGAGCAACGACGACCATTACGGCGGCGGCGACGTCGGCGGCACGGGCCAGACCCGCACCCGCCTCCCCGACTCCCCCTCCGACCCCTACGGCACCCCCCGCCGCACCCCCCGCGCCTCCCGCGGCCTGGTGACGGTGGTCGGCGTCGTGGTCCTGCTCGTCGCCGCCATCGCGTTCGCGAACCAGTCCTCGGACTCCCCGGGCGGCGACACCTCCTCGGACAAACCCCCGACCACCACGTCCACGGCCCCGACGGGCACGTCCCCGGTCACCACCAAGACCGCAGGCATCCCGAAGGGCTTCGCCCACGACGAACAGGGCGCACAGTCGGCGGCGGCGAACTACGCGGTGGCCCTGGGCTCGGACGGCATGTTCGATACCGTGCGCAGGAAGACGATCACCCAGGCCGTCTACACCCCCGACACCGTGGAAGCCCGACAGGGCGAGCTCGACCGGCTCTACACCGACCAGGGATTCCTGACCCGCATCGGTCTCGACGCCGGTGGCAAGGCACCCAAGGGCCTGATGTTCGTCTCCCGTACCAACCCAGCCGGAACCAAGGTGGAGAAGATCGAAGGCGATACCGCGACGGTCTCCGTCTGGTCGTCATCGCTCTTCGGCATCGCGGGCGAGGGGTCCAAGAACCCGGTCTCCGAAGGCTGGTACACGTACACGTTCGAGCTCCGGTGGGTCAACGACGACTGGTGGGTCTCGAACTTCACTCAGAAGGACGGCCCGGCTCCCGTGGGCCGTGACCAGAGAGCAGCCTCAGCCGAGGACATGACCGCAGCCGTGTCGCAGTTCGGAGGGCTCACCTATGCGCGCTGACAGCCGTCGCGGCCTGTCCCTCATGGTCATTGTCGCAGCCATGCACACCGGCGTCATGCTCCTGGCGACCCGGGCGATGGCGGCACCGCCGAGCCCGACCCCGCAAACCACTCCCCCCGGAACCCCGCAGGCGACCAACAACCCCTGCGAACTCATCAAGGCGCCTGCCCGCGACTACTGCGAAAACGGCACCGGCCCCGCGTCCAGCGGTGCCCCGCGCACCGGCCTGTCGCCGGGCGACCCCGGCACCGACGCCCTCAACCCCCTGGCCTCCCTGGCCAAGGGCTGCGCCGATGCCGCCGCCTGGATCGTCAACAAGCTCAGCGAAGCCGTCAAGGGCACCGCCAACGTCGACTTCACCAACCCCGCCTTCCTCAAGCAGTACGCCGTCGTCTTCGCCGCCTCCACCATCCTCACCCTCGTCCTCTGGCTCCTCGCCGTGGCCAAGCGCGCCATCCGCGGCGTCCCCCTCACCACCGCCCTCTCCGAAGCCATCGGCTTCCTCTGGCTCACGGTCCTCGCCTCCGCCTTCACCCCCCTGATCCTCTACACCGTCGTCTCCGCCACCGACGGCGTCACCGAGGTCATCGCCTCCGCCACCGGCAGCCAGACCGACGTCTTCTTCGGCTCCTTCTCCGAAGCCCTCAAGAAGGGCAGCGACATCGGCGGCGGCCCGATCATGCTGGTCGTCGTCGCCCTCGTCACCGTCCTCGCCGCCGGAGTGCTCTGGCTGGAGCTCGTCATCCGCGCCGCCCTGCTCTACGTCGGCGCCCTCCTCGGCACCGTCGTCTACGCCGGACTCGTCGACCGCAACATGTGGGGCCACGTCCGCCGCTGGGCCGGCATCATGATCGCCGTCATCCTCGTCAAGCCGGTCATCGTCATCGTCCTCGGCCTCGCCGGGGCCCTCGCCGGCGAGAAGGGCCCCGACGCCTTCTCCGCCGTCGTCTCCGGCCTCGCCATCATCCTCCTGGCGATCTTCGCCTCCGCGATGATCTACCGCTTCGTCCCCGGCTTCGGCGACGAGATCGCCTCCGCCCGCAGCAACCGCTCCAAGGCCACCGACGGCGCCCAGGCCGCCGCCGTCATCAGCTCCCCGGCCTCCCTCGTCTCCCAGGGCATCAAGACCCACAGCAGCCGCGGCGGCGGTGCCCACCGCGCCTCCGGCGGCTCCACCGGAGGCGACGCCAACCAGATCTCCGGAGGCATGGCCGCCCACAGCAGCCGCGGCTCCGGCAGCGGGTCCGGCGGCGGAACCGTCCCCTCCGCCGCGCCCCCGCCCCGCACTGGCTCCAGTACGAGGAACACAGGAGGTGACGGGCGTTGACGACCCAGTCCCACCAGCTCCACCCGATCGCGCCCCGCCGCACGTATCTCATCGGCCGCGCCAGGCCGAACGCGATCGTCGGCAAGAACCGCGAAACCGGCGAGATCGCCCTGATCATCGTCGGCGCGTTCTTCGGCATGATGAGCGGACTGCTCGTCCCCGACCTCACCCTGCGCATCGTGAGCCTCGCCGGCTTCCCCATGCTCGCCCTCGCCGCCGTGTACGTCCCCTACAAGGGCCGCACCTTCTACCGGTGGTTCGAGATCAGCCGCAGCTACAAGCGCACCCTGCGCCGCGGCACCACCTACCGCTCGCCCGCCATGGAATCCGGCACCCGCGCCGCCGACGGCCGCGAGGTCGAGGTCGGCCCGCCCCCCGGCATCGGCCGCATCAACTGGCTCGCCGCCCCCTTCGGCCCCGACGAGATCGCCGTACTCCTCCACGCCGACCGCCGCACCGTCACCGCCGCCATCGAGATCGAGGGCCCCGGCGTCGGCCTGCGCGACAGCGAGGACCAGGAAGCCCTCGTCGACCGCTTCGGCACCCTCCTCAAGCACGTCGCCAACGGCGACGGCTTCGTCACCCGCCTCCAGATGCTCGCCCGCACCCTCCCCGCCGATCCCGACGCCCACGCCAAGGACGTCGCCCAGCGCGGAGACACCCAGGCCCCCGGCTGGCTGCGCGACTCCTACGACCAGCTCCAGTCGATGGTCTCCACCTCCTCCGAGCAGCACCGCGCCTACCTCGTCGCCTGCATGCACTTCACCCGCGACCTGGCCGCCGAAGCCGTCGCCATCGCCCGCGCCTCGACCCCCCACAAGGGCCGCAAGCTCGACCGCGACGCCGGCCTCGCCATCGTCATGGCCCGCGAACTCACCGACATCTGCGCCCGCCTCGCCGAGGCCGACATCCGCGTCCGCCAACCCCTCGGCCAGGGCCGCCTCTCCTCCCTCGTGCACTCCATGTACGACCCCGACCACCCCATCGACCACATCCAGGCCATGACCAAGCGCAACGCCTGGCCCGCCGAACTCGACGCCGTCGAACCGACCTACCTCCAGGCCAAGACCCGCGAGTCCTCCACCCGCGCCCCCTGGTGCCACGCCACCGCATGGGTCAAGGAATGGCCGATGACCCCGGTCGGCGTGAACTTCCTCGCCCCCCTCCTCGTCCACACCCCCGACGTGATCCGCACGGTCGCCGTCACCATGGACCTGGAACCCACCGAAGTCGCCATCGAGCGGATGCTCACCGAGAAGACCAACGACGAGGCCGACGCGAGCCGCGCCGCCAAGATGAACCGCACCGTCGACCCGCGCGACATCGCCGCCCACGGCCGGCTCGACCAGAGGGGTGAAGATCTGGCCAGCGGCGCTGCCGGAGTCAACCTCGTCGGGTACATCACGGTGTCCTCGCGTTCACCGGAAGCCCTCGCCCGCGACAAGCGCACCATCCGCGCCTCCGCCGGCAAGTCCTACCTGAAGCTCGAATGGTGCGACCGCGAGCACCACCGCGCCTTCGTCAACACCTTGCCGTTCGCCACCGGCATCCGACGCTAGCTGGAGGGAACGGCCGCCCCATGCGAGATCCCATGTCCGCCCTGACGGACGCCTTCACCAGCTTCCTCTTCGGCAAGGTCGAAACCACCCGCCTGCCCGTACGCACCTCCACCGGCCAGGCACAGGCCGTCTACCTGCCCACCGCGGCCCCCGGCCTCGGCGACTCCGGCGTCATCATCGGCCGCGAGGTCTACAGCGGCAAGGGCTACATCTACGACCCCTTCCAGCTCTACGGCCAGCAACTCCCCGCCCCCCACTGGCTGGTCCTCGGCGAATCCGGCAACGGCAAGTCGGCGCTCGAAAAGACCTACGTCCTGCGCCAGCTCCGCTTCCGCGACCGCCAGGTCGTCGTCCTCGACGCCCAGGGCGAGGACGGCGTCGGCGAGTGGAACCTGATCGCCCAGCAGCTGGGGATAACCCCCATCCGCCTGGACCCCATCGCCGCCAACGACGACGGGATCCGCCTCAACCCCCTCGACCCGGCGATCACGACGACCGGCCAGCTCGCGCTGCTCCGGACCATCATCGAAGTCGCCATGGGCCACGGCCTCGACGAACGCTCCGGCTTCGCCCTCAAGGTCGCCCACGCCTACGTCGTGGACGCCATCCGGGACCGCCAGCCCGTCCTGACCGACATCGTGGAACAACTGCGCCACCCCGAAGCCGAATCCGCGCTGGCCATGAACGTCGACATAGACGACGTCCGGGCCTGGGGCCTCGACGTCGCCCTCGTCCTCGACCGCCTCGTCGACGGCGACCTGCGCGGCATGTTCGACGGCCCGACCACCGTCGGCATCGACCTCGACGCGCCCCTGATCGTCTTCGACCTCTCCCACATCGACCGCAACTCCATCGCCATGCCCATCCTCATGGCGATCGTCGGCGTGTGGCTGGAACACACCTGGATCCGCCCGGACCGGAAAAAACGGATCTTCCTGGTCGAAGAGGCCTGGCACATCATCAACAGCCCCTTCGTCGCCCAGCTGTTCCAGCGCCTCCTCAAGTTCGGCCGCCGCCTCGGCCTGTCCTTCGTCGCCGTCGTCCACCACCTCTCGGACGTCGTCGACGGCGCGGCCGCCCGCGAAGCCGCGGCCATCCTCAAGATGGCCTCGACCAGAACCATCTACGCCCAGAAGGCCGACGAGGCCCGCGCCACCGGCCGGGTCCTCGGCCTCCCCCGGTGGGCGGTGGAAATCATCCCCACCCTCACCCCCGGCATCGCCGTCTGGGACGTCAACGGCAACGTCCAGGTCGTCAAACACCTGATCACCGAAACCGAACGCCCCCTCGTCTACACCGACCGCGCGATGACCGAGTCCTCCACCCCCCAGCAGCTCCCCGAAGACCTGCTGGCCGCCGAACTCGAAGCGGAGGAACGCGCCCTGTACATCGAGCGCCAGCGGGGCGCCGGCCCCGGCTCGGCCGCCACGGTGGCCTGACCATGCCCGATGCCAGACGTACGGAGCCCCCGGCGCGAGCCGGCGGCATCCCCGACGGAGTCCTGGTCGGCCTCCTGGCCTTCCTCCTCGGCCTGGCCGTCCTGGTCTGGTCGGCCACCGGCCTGGCCGCCCTCTTCTCGAAGGGCGCCTGGCCGTCCACGGTCACCTTCACCCGCACCCCGGGGGCCGTCCGCGCCCTGATAGCGCAACCCCACGACATCGCGGCGGCCTGGCCCGACACCGCCCCGGCGGCGCTGTCCGGGTGGGGCCTGTTCTGGGGCCTGTTCATCAGCCAGCTGCTCGTGATGCTGGTCCTCACGATCTTCACCATGGGCGTGGTGGCCCGCACCAGGGCCCGCCGCCACACCCCGACCCCCACCACCGCGGCACCCCGGCACCCCGACCTCAAGACCCAGGCCCACGCCCCGGCTCCTGCCCACGCCCCGGCTCCTGCACAGGCACAGGCACAGGCACAGGCACAGGCTGCAGCGTCGGCCCCGGAGCCGGATCCGATCCCAACCCAGGGGCCCGCACCCACCCCCGTGCCCGAGGCCGTCGTCACGCCGACCACGCCCCGCCCCGCCCCCGTCGACGAGGCCTACCGCTACGGCTACGGCTACGCCCCGAGGCCCCCGGCCCCGGCCGCCCACCTCGCCACACCCACCGCACCCACCCCGCACACCACCCCCGCCCGCCTCACCTACGCCACCCCCACGGAACGCCACCGCCTCGCCGCGCAGGCCGTCGCCTCCGCCGAAGGCGCCGTCCTCGTCGTCACCTCGTCCCCCGCCCTGTGGTCGGACACCAAGGACGCGCGGGCGAAACTCGGACCGGTCCTGCTCTACGACCCCTCGCACCTGTGCGACACCCCGGCCCGCATGCACTGGAACCCCGCCGAGGGCTGCGCCGACCGCGACACCGCCGCCGCACGCGCGATCGCCCTGCTGGCCCCCGTACGCCCCCAGGCCCGCCTGGACGCGGCCGTCGCCGACACCGCCGAGACCCTCCTGCGCAGCTGGCTCCAGGCCGCCGCCCTCGACGACCGCCCCTTCAAGCAGCTGCACCGCTGGGCCCAGGGCAACTCCGCCCAGGACCCGGTCCGCATCCTGCGCACCCACCTCCAGGCGGCCCCCGGCGCGGCCGGCGAACTCGAAAGCGCCCTCACCGGGCACCCCGAACGCCGCGAACAGGCCCAGTACCTCACCGCCCGGGCCCTCTCCTGCCTGACCTCGATCCACATCCGCGAGGCCTGCACCCCGAACCGCACGGATGCCCTCACCCTCGCATCGTTCCTCGCCGAAGGGGGCAGCCTGTACGTGGTGGGCGAACCCCTCGAAGACCCCCGGACCCACCCGGGTGCGATGCCGCTGCTGACCGCACTCGCCTCCAGCGTGGTCGAGCACGGCCGGCGCGTGGCCGTACGGTCATCCGCCGGTCGGCTCGACCCACCACTGACCCTGGTCCTGGAGGACGTCGCGGCCGTGGCGCCCGTACCCCAGCTCCCGGAACTGCTGACGGACGAGACGCTCCCGCTCCTCGCCCTGTGCCGCAGCCGCGAACAGGCACGGGCCCACTGGCCCCACGCCGACCTCCCCTGAACCGCCGCTACGCCCGCCGCGCGACCCCGTACTCCAGTTCCCGCGCGCCGGAATCCCCGGGCACCGGTACGGTCCGCCCGCTCGCCTCGAACCCGTAGCGCCGGTAGAACGCCCCGGCCCGCGCGTTCTCCTCGTGCACGAAGAGCCGTACGCGGGCCAGCTCGGGCCCCTCCAGCGACCAGGCCCACTCCAGCGCGGCCGTGAACAGGGCCTCGGTCAGCCCGGTCCCGCGCTGCTCCTCCCGTACGAAGACCCCCACCAGATGCCCCTGCGAGGCCTCGACGGGGTTCCCGAAGAAGTCGGTCGTCCCGCCCTCCTCGACCAGCACGGTGACGGAGCCGTCCCATCGCCCGTCGGCCGCCTCGGCGACGAACTGCCGGGCGGCCCGCCCGCTCGCCGCCCCCGCGACCCGCCCCTGCCAGAACTCGTCGGGCCGGGCCTGCGCGTCCTCCAGCGTGTCCAGGAAGGCCACCGGAGCCGCCGGATCCCGCAATGCGGCGATCCGCAGCTCCTTGGCCTTCTCCCACTCATCGGCCTGCACCGTACGTATCACATGCTGCTCCATGGCCGGATCCTAACCACCCGCCCCCACCGCTCTGTTGCAGACTGCACCCATGCACCGACCGCACCCACCTCACCCACCGCACGCCGAACCCCACACCCGCGCGATCGCGCACGTCACCGCGCTCGCCTCGGGTCCCACCCTGGACCCGACGCTCCCGGTCACCCTGAACTTCCACCCTGACCGCTTCCTGAACGACCGTCCGGTGCTCACCGCCCTGGCCGAAGACGGTGTGTACCGCTCCCAGTTCGTCACGGGCACCAGCAACGGCGGACTCACGGCCCACCCCGGCGGAGCGCGCTGGCAGTGGGAGAGCCGGATATTCGGCGGCGCCTACGACACCGCGCCGGCCGAGGCCCGCCCGGTGTACGGCGCCCTCAACTTCCGCCGCTCCGAGGCCGGCGCCGCCCCCCGCTTCGGCTCGGCCCACTTCCGCCTCGCCCCGGAAACCCTGTCCCGGACCACCTTCTGCTACCCGGACAGCTATCTGGAGCCGGAGTCCTTCGGGGTCGCCGACCGCATGGCCCTGATCGCCCTGGCCGAAGCCGACGACCAGGACGCCCTGGACGACTACATCGAAGCCCAGGTGCACACCCCGGTCCGGCTCGACCGCGACGTCTCCGCCCTCGTACTGGACCCCAGCTACCGTGACACGGAGATCGAGGCGGCAGCGGCGGCCCTCCCCTGCCCCACGGAATGGCATCCGGGCTTCCGCCTCACCGTGACGGAACTGCGGCGGCACCCCGAGTACCGCGGCCAGGAATTCGTCGACCTCGGCGGATCCATCGCGGTGGCCGGCGTCCTGACTCCCCGCATCCTCGGCGAGGCGGCCCGTACCGGCGACCACGACGAGCAGGCCCTGAAGCGCGTCTGGCATTACCTGGCCCGCTTCGGCCTCTGCCGGAATTGAATCGGCCCGTAAACGCAGAAAAGCCCCGCACCATAAGGTGCGGGGCTTTCCCACAATGATTGTTCGGCGGCGTCCTACTCTCCCACAGGGTCCCCCCTGCAGTACCATCGGCGCTGAAAGGCTTAGCTTCCGGGTTCGGAATGTAACCGGGCGTTTCCCTAACGCTATGACCACCGAAACACTATGAAGTTGACCAACCGGGCATGGACACGGTTCGTTACTTCAGAACTAACACAGTGGACGCGAGCAACTGAGGACAAGCCCTCGGCCTATTAGTACCAGTCAGCTCCACCCGTTACCGGGCTTCCACATCTG